>QIJI01000270.1 GCA_003231795.1 Gammaproteobacteria bacterium | reverse complement strand
GAGACGAATTCGCTTGACCAGTTGCATACCGCTTTCGCTGCGGATGCGCGACAGATGTTGGGTCAGGTTGTTTTGTGACGACATTTCCCAGGCCATTATTTCGAGGGTTAGAGGTCGTGATTCGAGTGCCTCGACATAGCGGTTGAGGAGTAATTGTAAAAAGTCGGGGAGCGGAATGTCGGTGCACTGTGCTGCTGATTCGGTGATAATTTCGTCCACTTCCCACCACAGGCTGGTAGTTTGAGCGAAGGCAAGCAACAGTTCATC
This sequence comes from Gammaproteobacteria bacterium, assembly GCA_003231795.1. Lineage (GTDB taxonomy): Bacteria > Pseudomonadota > Gammaproteobacteria. The sequence goes on along the minus strand of QIJI01000270.1, from coordinate 3,639 downwards.
CATTCCACCGAAATAACGATAAATCAAAACTTTGTCGCATCCAGCCTGACGTGAAATTGCATTAATACCGACTTGTGCATACCCCTGTTCGAGAAGAATTTTCCCGAGCGCGTCGAGAATTCGCTGTTCGGTCAGTATTCGGCTGCGTTTCATTAGGGCCTGTTAACACTAATTGAAACGTCACTGCTGTGGCCATTTTTGCGGTCAGCAAGGCAGAAGGAGTGATGTGTAGTCATTCTACATGAGCGACTGATAACGCGGCTGACCACAAAAATGGCCACAGCCCTTTGGGTTGTGGCTAAAAAAGCGCCACTCTGTGTTGCTCGTTGCTTATTTGGAATTACCAAACTGCGCTCCTCGCGCCTTGATTGGCGCTTTTTTAGTCACAACAGTGACGTTTCAACTAGTGGTCGAACAACTAAGGTTTGATGGATACAGAGTGCCCCAGGTGACCTGGAACAAGGCGCAGCCCGCAGAGAATGGCGCGCCCTTTTCAAGGGTTGCAACGCAGTGCCAGATCACCTGGGGCGCTCCCTTCGGGCGAGAGGTTAAGTGGTCATTCGCTTTGTTGCGCCTTTCGACAAGGGCTGGGCCATTGCCTTCAAGGCGCGTCGCGCGACTGACCGCTTCACCTCTCGCTGTATCCATCAAACCTTAGTTGTTCGACCACTGGTGTTAACAGGCCCTCTAACCGACCACCGTCTTGGATTCCTGCCAGAATGTTTCCATTTGTTCGAGCTGTTGCTGATTCATCTCAATGCCAGCCTCGAGCATTGCCTGTTGCACGTAAGATAAGCGACGCTGGAACTTTTGATTAGTGTGCCGCAGGGCCATTTCTGCATTAACCCTGGCATGTCGAGCGAGATTGATGCAAACAAACATCAAGTCGCCAATTTCGTCGCTGATTGCATCGATATCTGCAGCATTTACCGCTTCTTTCAGTTCGGCTATTTCTTCTTCGAGCTTGTCGATAACAGGGTCAATTGTGGGCCAGTCAAATCCCTGGCGGGCCGCATTATTCTGGATCTGTTTGGCGTGGTAAATTGTGGAATTAAAGGTTTTGTCGATCTCCGGTAGTGAATGATTTGCAGCCGGCTTCTCCTGCTGCTTCATCGCTTGCCATTGCTCGGATAAAACTTCGTCACTGATATCCCGACCGCGCAAGTCACCGAAAACATGGGGATGGCGTCGCTTCATTTTCTCGCTAATTCCCCTCGCCACGTCATCGAAATCAAATTGTCCCTTTTCTTCGGCGATACGTGCGTGAAACACAATATTAAACAGCAGATCGCCCAGTTCTTCTTTCAGGTTTTCGCTGTCGTCGCGTTCGATCGCGTCCAGCAGTTCGTGGGTTTCGTCCAGTGTATAGCCGGCAATCGATGCACTGGTTTGGCGTATATCCCAGGGACATCCATTATCCGGGTCGCGTAATTCCTGCATTATCTGGAGTAGAGTTTCAATTGCTGTCATTATAATTTATCCCGGAAATTTCATAAATTATGCACAATCTCGCTGGTCTATTGAATCCACAGGAAATTTATCCTCAGTCGCCCGGAATCATTGATACGGGACTCCTTCGGATATTTCCCTGTGAAATCAATAGCCTGCGCGATCTTCGTGCAAAATTATGAAAATTCCGGGCTATTGCGTTACGGTAAATAAAACCCGGATAATACCGACCTTTTAACAGCTTCGCAGCCGCTACGCATTATGAGCGAAAGATCTACTCAACTACAACGCTGGCTTGAGCAACTCGGTTATCGGGATTATCGCCTGAGTCCGGCTTCCGAAGACGCCAGTTTCCGTTCCTATTTGCGCCTTGAATCCGCTGACCAGTCGGTGATCGTGATGGACGCGCCACCGGACAAGGAATCTTGTGATAGCTTTATCGATGTTGCGGCGCGATTGCGCACTGCGGAATTGATGGCGCCGGAGGTCATTGCACAGAATCTTGAGCAGGGATTCCTGATTCTTACTGATTTCGGCAATGACAATTACCTGTCGCAACTTGATGATGCTAGCGAAGGCGGCTTATATGCTGACGCACTATCGGCTTTACTAAGGATGCAAACGCAGGTCGAAAGCGATGGGCTGCCTGCTTATGACGAAGCCTTGTTGAGCCGTGAGATGGACCTGTTCCATGACTGGTTTCTAGGCAGGCTACTCGGTATTGAACTGGATCAGAAGCAACAGTCATTGTGGCAGGATATCAAACGCAGTTTGATTGCCAGCGCGCTGGCCCAGCCCAGGGTATTCGTACATCGCGACTACCATTCGCGCAATTTGATGAAACTCGATCACCGCAATCCCGGAATTCTAGATTTTCAGGACGCGGTTAAAGGACCGGTAACTTACGATCTGGTGTCGCTGTTGCGAGATTGCTATATTGCCTGGCCCGCCGGCATGGTTGATCAGCTTGCACTAGATTACCACCGGTCTGCACGTGCCAGTCATTTGCAAGATGTGACAGCAACGCAGTTTATCAACTGGTTCAATCTGATGGGAATGCAAAGGCATCTGAAGGTGATGGGTATTTTTTCACGCTTGAATTTACGCGATGGCAAACCGGGATATCTGAAAGATATCCCGCGTACGCTTGGCTACGTTCGCGAGGTGAGTGCCATCGAAACGTCGATGGCAGGGCTGTTATCCCTAATCACAGAGCTGGATCTTGAAGCCAGGGTCAAGAACCTGGCACAAGGATGACAACATGAAAGCGATGATTCTGGCAGCCGGGCGCGGCGAGCGCATGCGGCCATTAACCGATAGTACTCCCAAACCACTGCTTGAAGTGCAGGGTAAGTCGCTCATCGAGCACCATCTCCAGGCCTTGTCGCAGGCTGGAATCAATGAGGTAGTGATTAATCTCAACTGGCTCGGTCAGCAGATTCGGGAAAAGCTTGGAAATGGCAGTCAGTTTGATCTCGTAATCGAATACAGCGACGAAAAACAGGCGCTCGAAACGGCCGGTGGTATCCTGCAGGCCCTGCCCCGGTTGGGTGATCAGTTTATCGTGGTCAATGCCGATATTTTTACTGACTACGATTTTGCCCAACTGGCCGGAGTTGACGGCCTTGTTCACCTGGTACTCGCGCCTAATCCTGCGCAGCATCCGCGTGGCGATTTCAGCCTCGAAAATTCGGTCGTGGGTAATCTCGGCGAAACCCTTTATACCTTTACCGGTATCGCCAAATATCAGCGTCGTTTCTTTGAGGGTATGACTGCCGGTAAACGCGCGCTTGCGCCCGATTTGCGTAAAGCTGCAGAATTAAAACAGGTAAGCGGTGAGTTGTATTCTGGCTGCTGGTACGATATCGGAACCCTGGACCGGCTTCAACAATTGCAACAGGCGTTTCCGAGTGAATCGTGACGGCTGTGACCAATGTCGCGATTTTATTCGCCCCGAAAGTAACTATATTTTTAGCGGGATCTGCAAATAACCCACAGCAGGTATTAGTTGAACCGCTGACAAATCAGAGTTCCTTTAACCCGGCGAGAGTTGTTTTTCATAAAAGAATAAACGCTTGCCTTCACAGTCACGCTGGTGGGGCCTGGTTCGGGGTAGCGCAGCTACTGCGGGGTCGAAGTATCGGTTGCCGTATTAGCGGCCACTTCCCTGGATTTCCCCGCCTTCTTGGT
>QIJI01000460.1 GCA_003231795.1 Gammaproteobacteria bacterium | reverse complement strand
GACTAATATCGTGCCGAACAAATATAGGAATTACCCATGAGAACTACATTGAATATCGATGATCAATTGTTAGCCGAGGCTCAGCGGGTTACCGGATTGAATGAAAAAGTCGCGCTGGTGCGTGAAGGATTGCGCGCCCTGATTGAACGCGAAAGCGCCCGCCGACTGGCGCGCTTAGGCGGTAGTGAACCCCAGCTGAAAGCGATTCCCCGCCGACAATCCGGCCCAACATGATCCTGGTCGATACTTCGGTATGGATCGATCATCTGCGTTCCGGAGACAACCTTCTGGTTGAACTGTTAAACAGAAGCCAGATATTGGCACACCCCGTTATTGTTGGTGAGCTGGCTTGCGGGAACCTGCGAAAACGGGATGATGTTCTCAGGTTACTAAATGATCTGCCTCAGGCACCGGTAGCCTCCCAGAATGAGGCATTACACTTTATTGAATGCAATAAATTGATGGGACAGGCGATGCCCATCTTCTGGCTTCTACTGCATTAGCGGATGTGGCTTTTATCTGGACACGCGACAAGCGATTACAGAAGATCGCCAGGAAATTGGAGCTGGAGTTTGCTACCTAAGTTTTCTGCTGATAAATACAGCTATTGACGGGGGAATTGCTCTGTCCCTGGAATTTCTCGGAGGGATCTTGCCTATCGGCTCGTGAATACGCCAGTGGCTGAACCACCCCGATTTTGCCTGGTTGGGACTAAGACGGTAGTGGGTTCTGTGGTCTTCCCGTTTGTTCCCAAACTGTCGAGGCAAATGTCTTTTCTCTTTTGTAGCTTCTCAAGAAATGTGACTTTCGACAAAATCGGGGCGATTCAAGTATTAATTGTCGCGAGAATAGCGACTCAAATTATATGGAGGCTGAGGGCGGAATCGAACCGCCGTACACGGCTTTGCAGGCCGCTGCATGACCACTCTGCCACCCAGCCCCGGAAAGTATCAAACTAGCCAACCTCTGCTAAACCAGGGTTTCCAGCTTTTGGTATCTTACTGTATTTGTCTAAGCAAAAAAAACCTCGACACCGTCGAGGTCAGAAATCTGGAGCGGGAAACGAGATTCGAACTCGCGACCCCAACCTTGGCAAGGTTGTGCTCTACCAGCTGAGCTATTCCCGCAAAAGAGCCGCTATTCTATAGATTCGACCTCACCTGTCAAGCCAGCCCGGCACTGATTTTCCTATCCGTGTTGGGTAATGACAGGCCAGGCTGCACGCAGGTAAACAATCATCGAAAACAAGGTTAAAAACGCCGCAATATAGTAAATCACAAGACCGATATTAAATATCGGAAGCCCCAGAAACGGCTCGGCGAAAATCATAAAACCCAACGCGAACATTTGAGCGGTGGTTTTTAATTTGGCGACGAAAGATACCTTTAATGTCGCACTGCTGCCGAGCGCCGCCATCCATTCGCGAAGTGCTGAAATCGAAATTTCTCGCGCAATAATAACCACCGAGGGCAATGTGATGTACAGGCTTGGGTTGGCTTCTACCAGCAGCACGATGACTACTACTACCATGAGTTTATCTGCGACCGGATCCAGAAAGGCTCCGAAAGAAGTTTCCTGCTGCAAACTGCGAGCAAGATAGCCGTCTACCCAGTCGCTAACACAGGCTACGAAAAATATTGCAGCGGCCGCGATGTTGCTCCAGCCGAACGGAAGGTAGAACACCAGCACAAAGAGTGGAATCAGGGCTATTCGAAACAGCGTAATGGCAGTTGGCAGCGTAATTTTCATGAAATTTATGGCATCGGTTCAGCCATGAAAACTATCATAAATTGCCTGTGCGGTCTCGCGGTTAATGCCTTTGATCTGGATCAATTCTTCAACGCCGGCAGCTTGCACTCCCTGAAGTCCGCCAAAGGTGTTTAGTAGCAGTCGTCTTTTGCCGGCCCCTATTCCGGGGATTTCTTCGAGTCGCGATTTTTTTCTCGTTTTCGCCCGTGCCTGCCGATGGCCGGTAATGGCGAAGCGATGTGCTTCGTCGCGAATTTGCTGGATCAGCAGCAGTGCCGGAGAATCCATCGAAATATTGAGCGGGGTCATTTCTTCATCCAGTATTTCCTCGTAGCCGGATCGCCGTCCGGCACCCTTGGCAACGCCAAAAATGCGCAGGTTTTCCTTGACGGTTAATATGTTCAAGGACTCCAGAACTTCCAGCGCAATGCCCAGTTGGCCTTTGCCACCATCGATTAAAATCAGGTCGGGTAATTGATCGGGCAGCTCCTGGCGTTTGCGATAGCGCCTGTCGAGTACCTGTCGCATCGCGGCGTAGTCATCGCCGGCCTGAATATCCTTGATATTGTAACGGCGATATTCCGATTTCATCGCCCCCTCCTTGCCAAAGACAACACAGGATGCTTTGGTCGCTTCACCCATAGTATGACTGATGTCGAAACATTCGATGCGTTCGGGCGCATTGTCGAGATGCAAATTTTCGACCAGACTCTGGAAACGTTTGTTAAGCAGACTGGCTGAGAGCAAATAGGATTCCAATGCCTGTTTTGCATTATTGACCGCATTTTCAAGCGCGTGACGTCTTTTTGCCCGCACCTTGCTGGAAATTTTTATACGGCGATGATGTAGCCGATGTAACGACTCGGTTAGCAAAGCTTCATTTTCGAGAGGATGACTGGCAATTATCTCGGTCGGCGCGGGATGATTGGAATAATGTTGCATGATAAAGGATTCGAGCAAAGCAGACGCATCGGTATCGAGCTTGACCCGGTTGAAGAACGCTTTGTTTCCGAGCGAGGTTCCGTTGCGAATCATGAATAATTGAATGCAGCTTAAATCCTGGCGTAACTCGCACGCGATAATATCGATATCCCCGTTAAAATCAGTGACAAACTGCTTCTCGGTTACGCGGCGTAAATTTTCAATACGATCGCGAACCAGCGCTGCCTTTTCGTAATCCTGATCTACCGAAAACGATTCCATAATTTCGATTTGTTGATCAATGAGCTCGTTACTTCGGCCATCGAGGAACATTCGAGCCTGCTCAATCTGCCGCTGATAGCTGGGTTTATCGGTATGGCCCACACAGGGACCGGTGCAACGTTTGATCTGGTATTGGAGACAGGCACGGGTTCGATTGGCCAGTGCGGAATCTTCGCAATTGCGTAACTGGAACATACGTTGTACATGGTTGATCGTGTATCGAATCGAGCCGGCACTAGGAAAGGGACCGAAAAAACTCCCTTTGCTATTGTCAGGCTTACCTCTGAATATGGTCAGCCGCGGAAAATCGTGATTGCTGAGAAATACGTAAGGATAACTTTTGTCATCGCGGAAAAGGATATTGTACCGAGGGTTCAGGTTCTTTATTAAATCGTTCTCAAGTAATAAGGCTTCACTCTCGGTGCGGGTATTAATGACTTCAATACGACTAATATTGCCGACCAGTGACATGATTCGAGTCGATAGACCCGTTGCTCTAAAGTAACTGGAGATCCGGTTTTTCAGGTTTTTCGCCTTGCCGACATAAATGACCTTTTCATTTTTGTCGATCATGCGATAGACGCCGGGTTTCGTATTGACCGTGGCAAGAAAAGCCTTGTGGTCGAATTTTGCGGTCTCGCTCATTGCAACAATTGCTCGATACGGGAAAAAACCTTTTCAAACATGGGCAGGGTTAATCGGCCGGTATTTATGTTGTAACGACTGCAATGATAGGAATCGATCAGGCGTAGATCACCTGGGAGATCAAATTCGGCCATATGGCCGAATCGAGATGTGGATTGGGGCATTTCGAACGCTTTTAATACAGCGCGATGTGCGATTGTACCCAGCGCCAAAATTACAGAAGCCGCTTGTAATTGTGAAATTTCGTCTCGTAGATACGGGTTGCAGCGATTAATCTCAACACTGTCGGGCTTATTCTGTGGCGGTAGACATTTGACCGCGTTGGTAATCCTGCAATTGGTTAACTGCATCTCGTTCAGATCTGCAGCAGCATGCTGGTGGCTGGCAAAGCCAAACTTGTACAGGCACTGGAACAGTGTGGCGCCCGAGGCGTCTCCGGTGAACGGACGTCCGCTTGCATTGGCTCCATGTAAACCCGGCGCAAGTCCGACTATCAGTAACCCCGGATTCTCGTCACCGAAGCTTGCAACAGGAAGGCAGTGGTAGTTCGGATAGCGAGATTTTTGTAACTGCCGGTGGGCATACAGACGCGGGCACAGTTTACAACTGTGTAAATGCTGCATGACTTACGGGTCCGAACTGGCAAACTCGACCATGCCCTGTTCGACTGCAACTTTTAACAGATCGACTTCGCTTTGCGCGCCCAGCTTTTCCAGCACCCGAAAACGGTAGGTGCTGATGGTTTTAGGACTCAGGCTTAATTTGTCGGATATCTCAACGTTTGTCATACCGTGGGA
>QIJI01000372.1 GCA_003231795.1 Gammaproteobacteria bacterium | reverse complement strand
CGCTCGGTTAAGTCGGCGACACGGGCAACCTCTTTGATCGAAGTTATACCTTCGATAATATGTCGTATACCGTCATCGGCGAGGGTAAAAAATCCCTGCTGGTAGGCTGCATCCTTGATTTCCTTGGTGGTTGCGCCATGCGCCAGCAAATCGTCGAGGTCAGAGTTCATTTTCAGAATTTCAAGCAGCGCCAAACGCCCCTTGTACCCGGTGTTATCGCAACTGGTACAACCCTTGGCCTTGTAAATTTTTCCCGAAACGGCAGATTTGTCATTTTTCAACATGTGCAATTCTTCCTCGCTTGGCGAGTAGGCGACTTTACAGTACTTGCACAATTTCCGGATCAGGCGTTGCGCCAATACGCCGATGATATTGCCGGCCATAATTTCCGGGATAATACCGATATCGCGTAATCGCGGTAACGCGCCAATGGCGGAATTGGTATGCAATGTTGAATAGACCTGGTGCCCGGTCATGGCCGCGCGAAATGCCATTTCGGCAGTTTCTTCATCACGTATCTCACCCACCAGAATAACATCCGGATCCTGCCGCATCAGCGATTTGATACCACTGGCAAAATCCATGCCCGCGGCTTCATTGACCGAAGTCTGACGAATTAACGGGAACGGATATTCTACCGGATCCTCGAGGGTCATGATGTTAATCTGTTCGCTGCTCAGATGGTTCAGCAACGAGTACAAGGTGGTGGTTTTTCCGCTACCCGTTGGACCGGTAACCAGAATAATACCTTCCGGACGAGACATCATAATCTTGAGCATGCGCAAAGATTCGGCCGGGAGTTCCAGTTTATCCAGCGGAATAACACCTTTCTCACGATCGAGCACCCGCAATACAATATTTTCGCCGTGAATGGTTGGCTGCGAGGCAACACGGAAGTCGATTTGACGCCCGACTATGGTGCGTGAAATTCGCCCATCCTGGGGGGCACGCGTTTCAGCGATGTTCATATCTGCCATAACCTTGAGACGCACCGCAATCGCCGACCAGTAGGTCTTGTGCAAACTGCGAATCTGTCGCAGTACACCGTCGATTCGATAACGAATACGCAAGAAACTTTCTTCGGGTTCGAAGTGCAGATCTGACGCACCGCGTTTCACCGCATCCGACAACATGACATCCACCAGACGCACCAGTGGTTGGCTGTATTCTTCAATGTCACCCTGGTAATTGGTGTAGTCGGCTTCGCCAGTTTCAATTTCGCGCAATATGCCGTCGATGGACAATTCGTAACCGTAGAACTGATCGATGGCATTGGAAATCTCGGCTTCACCGGATAGCACCGGTATCAAGTCAATATGCTGACCTATCTGAATTCGAATACGATCCAGCGTAAACAGATTGAAAGTATCTGACATTGCAATGGTCAGCGTACTGCGAACCGCATCGTAGTTGAGCGGAATAATCTTGTGCTTACGCGCAGTATCGGAGTTGATCATTTTGATTGCGTCGGGATCAGGTACGACGCGCGACAAATCGACGCTGTCCTGTTCCAGCGCTTCACCCAGCGCCGAACGCATAATCGCCTCGGTCGCAAAACCGAGGTTAACCAGCAGCTTACCCAGCGGCTCGTGAACTTTTTTCTGTTCGGTTAGCGCGATGTTCAACTGATCTTCGGTAATTACCCCTTCATCGATCAGGATCTCGCCCAACCGTTTGGGCTTGTTTTCCGCGTTCATAGTTTTCCTAACATCTCCAGTCGCTGATCTACTACATCCCTGTTGAATGTCGCCAGTCCATTTCCGATATTATCCAGCGCACGCTGGTAATACGGAATCGCAACTTTTGGTTTGGAGATATGTTCCAGGCTGACGGCAAGATTATAAGCATAGTTCGGATCGCCAGGATTGTTTTCCAGTGCGGTAAAATAGTAAGCCTGGGCTTCCAGCCATCGCCCTTGTGCACCGTAGCTGTTTGCCAGAGCAAAATTAAGATAAGGGGACCCGGGTTCATCACGTATCATCAGTTTCAACTGTGATTCGGTTTCCACGGGTGAGTAATTGGCCACCGAAATCATCGAAGTCATGGCAAGCGAGTCTTTCGGGTTCGCCAATAACAGGCTTTGATAATCCCGGATAGCTTGCACACTGTTATCATTTTGAATGTTGATCGCGGCACGTGCCAGTAGCGCATTTCGATTTCCCGGATCGATTTCGAGAACCTGATTATATTTCGTCATTGCGACATCATCGTTTCCGGACTGATACGCAGCGTAGGCTTGTTGCAGTAAATTATCTTTTTCGGTAATTCTGGCACTGGAGCTGATTTGCAGAGTCGAACCACTGCTCTGAGATTCCGCCGGTGCTGCTGCAATACTGGCAATCACTGCACTGGATTCAGGCTCGACTTTTTCCTCTGCCCTGGCTTCCACCATCGCAACCTCGGTAACCATCTCTGTCACAGGTTCAGCCATTGCTTCATCTTCCACAATTTCTTCGACAGGATCGGCAAGTACAAGAATTTGTTCCGGATTCTGCGCATTTTCCACAATCTCCAGAGTCTGTTTGTCGACACCTGCTTCGGCAAACAGACTGGTACTGGCTTCCTCAGCCGGTTTTATAATGCCCGGCAGTGGATCGCGTTTGAGAGGCCGCAGGCTGGTTTCAATGTTGAAAGATTCTTCCTGATATTCAAACAATCCGAAAATAATGATTGCCAACACAATCACAATCGCGATACCGCCGTAAAATTTATAATGCTGAAACTGTTGCGCCGATGATTTGCTCTTGAATACCTTTTTGGCATGGTCAGGAGTCATCACCACATCGCTGTCGGATTTCATTCCGGCAAAAAGCTTCGATGCGTCGTCGCTCGGCAGGCGCATCAGGGTGCGATCATAGTTATCAGGTGCGTAGGTGCGGGTCGAAGTCGAATCAGCCCGGGTCGTAGTGGCTTCGGTGGTCAAGCTGTCGAGTGGAACGCCACCGGCTGTCGAAGTCTGCGTTGCATCGCCTTCGGTTGCCGTTTCGTCTGCGTCGGCGGGTGGTGCCTGAATTTGGGTAATGTCAACCAGGCCCAGTTCACCATCATCCTGCAGAGCCTGCACCTGATCGCCCGGTGTCTGCGGGTCGGTTAGCGAGGTACGACCGGTTATTCCGGTGTTTTCACCGTCAACCAGCAACAAGGACATGTCATTGATCTGGGAGGTGCTGGTATCGTCAGAATCAGCCCGCATGCGACTTAAATCGGTATCATCAGTAGCAGGTCCGCGCTGGTTCAGATCGGTTTCATCAGAGGGGGGATCACTGCGGACTACCGGACGACTTAGATCGGTTTCACCGGCAACAGATCCAAACTGGCTCAAATTAGTATCATCAGAGGGGGGATCACTGCGGACTACCGGACGACTTAGATCGGTTTCACCGGCAACAGATCCAAGCTGGCTCAGATTAGTATCATCAGAGGGGGGATCACTGCGGACTACCGGACGACTTAGATCGGTTTCATCGACTCCGGGAGAAAATTTACTGAGCTCGGTTTCGTCTTCTATCGGCTTCGCGTCACCTGCAGCCTCGCCAAGATCGCTGAGATTGGTAGGTTCCACAATGTGACTGAGATCGGTTTCGTCATTCGGGTGAGGTTGCTCGCGACTGACATACTGCGGCTCACCCAGAAAATCGGAAACATCTTCCTGGGCAATGATAATGGTTTCGTCCTCACCGGTTTGCATCTGCGCGCTGAGGCCAACGTCCCCAGATTCAGTATCCTCACGAATATCGAGCCTGGTTTCATCGGTATCGACACGGGTTCCCCGGCTATGTTCGAGACGCGTGTCCAGTTCAGAGTGGTCGATCTGCGTTTCATCTTTCGACTCACGTTGCTGTGGCACGTCCTCCTGGCTAAGCCCGGAAGTGTCTTCCGCAGCAGACTCGAGCAAGGTCTCATCCGCAGGCGTACCCTGCGAACTC
>QIJI01000220.1 GCA_003231795.1 Gammaproteobacteria bacterium | reverse complement strand
TTTACACGGTGTAAATGAGCATTTTGAGCCAATTTTTAACGCTGCCATGGGCCGCATGAGACTTTTTCAACTGCCTGCTAGAATTCAACTGACTAATAAAGAGTTCATGTGCAGGCCATTTATTCCCAGCGCATAAACGTTTTATCGTTAATCGCTGCGCGCAATAATTCGAGCAGAGGAATTGCCCGATTATGCAGGCTCACTGCCACTTGATCTTCCTCGTCATCTACCGGTTCATCCTGCCGTGGTATTTTTGCGAGCGCCTGCTCGAGGTTACGCAAGGCATCGGGTAAGTCATCGCTGTCGATCGCACCGGGTATCGAAGTTCCATAGCCCATCATCTCAAGCATTTTTATTGCGACATCGCCAAGCATCAGAATATTGGCATAAGCCTTTGTCTTGAAAGTGACCGGTGCCACAGAATCAGCCTTTGTCGAGCACATACTGGAGTATGCCGCCGGCTTCATAGTAAGCGACTTCGTCACGGGTATCGATTCGACACAGAACGTCAACTGCAAGCGTACTGCCGCTACGATCAGTCACTGATAACTCGAGATTCTGACCCGGCTGTAACCCCTGTTGCATGCCGCTGATAGTGATTTTCTCTTCACCGGTCAAATTCAACCTTTTGCGATCAAAACCATCGATGAACTGCAATGGCAACACCCCCATCCCGATCAGGTTGGATCGATGAATACGCTCGAAACTCTCGGCCACCACGGCACGCACGCCTAGTAAGCGAGTCCCTTTGGCAGCCCAGTCACGACTCGAACCGGTACCATATTCCTTGCCCGCAATGACCACCAGCGAAACCCCCTCAGCCACATATTTCATCGCTGCATCGTAAATGCTCATCTGCTCGCCTCCCGGCAAATAGCGCGTTACCCCACCTTCGATACCAGGGGTCATTTCATTACGTATGCGGACGTTGGCAAAAGTGCCGCGCATCATCAGTTCATGATTGCCACGACGTGATCCATAAGAATTAAAACTGTTTCGATCAACTCCATTTTCTAGCAGGTAGCGCCCCGCGGGACTATCAACCGCAATCGCGCCAGCCGGCGAAATATGGTCTGTCGTAATCGAATCGCCGAGTAAAGCCAGAATACGGGCATTCAGGACGGGTTCAAGTTGCTTGCTATTGTCCAGTTCGAAGTACGGCGGATTGCGAATGTAAGTCGAGTTGCTATCCCAGGCATAAGTCTGATTTTGATCAACCTCGATATCACGCCAGTTCTGGTCGCCGCTGAATACATCCGCATACTGGCGAGTAAACATACTTTTGTTCACTTTCAACACTTCATCCGCAATAGCCTGATTACTGGGCCAGATATCACGCAGGTAAACCGGATTACCATCGCTGGATTCACCCAATGGCTCGGTTGTCAAATCAACTGCGGTAGAACCCGCAAGTGCATAGGCCACCACCAACGGTGGTGAAGCCAGCCAGTTAGCTTTAACCTGTTGATGGATTCGCCCTTCAAAGTTGCGATTCCCGGAAAGAACACTGGCCACCGTCAAATCTTTCTCCCGCACCTGTGATTCTATCGCTTCGGGCAAAGGCCCGGAATTACCGATGCAGGTGGTACAACCATATCCAACCAGGTTGAATCCAATGGCGTCCAGCTCCTGCTGCAATCCACTCGCAGCGAGATATTCGGTGACAACCTTGGAACCGGGCGCGAGCGAGGTTTTGACCCATGGCTTGCTGCCAAGGCCCGCGGCACGTGCATTACGCGCCAGTAATCCAGCCGCCATCATCACTTTAGGGTTGGAGGTATTGGTGCAGGAAGTGATGGCTGCGATGACAACATCGCCATCGAGCAATTGCTCATCGCTATCGCGATTTTGATCGATCTTGGCGCCAACTATGGATTCGGTCGCCGAACTCATAGCGGATAAAGCCACCCGGTCCTGCGGACGTTTCGGCCCGGCCAGCGAAGCTTCCACCGAAGAAAGGTCCAGCGTTAAGCTGCTGCTAAAAACCGGGTCGGGAGTATCAGACTGATACCAGAGTCCCTGATCACGACAGTAGGCTTCAACCAGTGCCAGGGTTTGCGGATCTCGCCCGGTTAATCCGAGATAGCGGATCGTTTCCTGGTCCACCGGGAAAAAGCCGCAGGTGGCACCGTATTCCGGCGCCATATTGGCCAGTGTTGCCCGATCGGCCAGCGGCAACCGGGTTAAACCTTCTCCAAAGAACTCGACAAATTTGCCGACTACCCCGTGCTCGCGCAACATCTGGGTAACCGTCAACACCAGATCGGTTGCGGTAATGCCTTCACCTAATTGGCCGGTGAACTGAAAGCCGACAACCTCGGGAATCAATAGCGAAACAGGCTGACCCAGCATCCCGGCTTCGGCTTCGATACCGCCAACACCCCAGCCGAGGATGCCGAGTCCGTTGATCATCGTGGTATGTGAATCGGTACCCACCAACGAATCGGGGAATGCATAGGTTTTACCGTCAACCTGTTGTTGCCAGACCGTCTGGCCGAGATATTCGAGATTGACCTGGTGACAGATGCCGGTTCCAGGCGGTACTACTCTGAAATTATCAAACGCCGAGGCGCCCCATTTCAAAAAACGATAACGCTCATCATTGCGTTTCACTTCAAGCGCGACGTTGGCCGCAAATGCACCGGGCGACGCAAACTCATCCACCATAACCGAATGATCGATAACCAGATCAACCGGGATCTGTGGATTAATGCGTTGCGGATCATCGCTAACCGCGTCACGCATCGCCGCCAGATCAACTACTGCGGGTACACCGGTAAAGTCCTGCATCAATATCCGTGTTGGCCGAAATGCGATTTCGCGATCAGATGTCTGGCAACCGACCCAATCGGCAAATGCCCGGATATCTCCAGCGGGGTCTTCACCACCCTGTTCATAACGCAGAATATTCTCCAGCAGGATCTTCAACGAAAAAGGTAGCTGTCGAAGTTCGGGAAGTTGCTGTTGAGCCAGTTTTTCTAGACTGTAATAGTGAAAGTCCTGGCCATTCACCTGTAGTGAGGTCAGGGTATCGAAACTGTTGCTGCCTGGTTGCATTGCGAATCTCCGCCTATGAGCCAGAGATTATATCGCTTTATTCACAGACAAAATGAATTACGTTGAAGTCGTTTAAATCTACTTTTTTACCCAGGCTGATATAACCGGATCCGAACAGGGTAAACTCTTCGCGCCGAAGAAAAATATCCTGACCTTCGGTAGAACGTACAAAGGTACCATTGGTGCTTTGATCGGTAATTACAAACTTGCCGCGCCGGTGTTCTATCTTGGAATGATAACGCGAAATCAGGTCGCCATTTACAACCAGTTCACAATCCTTACCGCGTCCCAGAATATACGAAGCGGTTTCAATTGCGACCAAGTGCGACTTGCCTTCGTATTTGAGCATCAGGCTTTTCACCTGGGTATGCTTCGCCGGGTTGGTAAAACTACTCGCGGTGGCCATGTTGGTAATATCGCCTTCCTGCTCCCACGCAAACAGGTAAACATCCAACTGTTCGTTTCGACCTTTCACGCGCAAGCGGTCAAAAGGCCGCATTTTGTTGGAAAGCTCAGAGTTTTTGACCATAAAAGCGATTTCCTGCGTACATAAAATCTGTCGCGCCTTGGCCATACTGGAGATTCGTGCGGCAACATTGACCGTATCACCAAAAACATCATCGCTTTCCAGAATCACGCTGCCGTACTGCATTCCGATTCGAATCGAAACACCAATGGTTTCCGGTGAACGATCATCTTCCATCGCTTCCTGAATCGCCTTGGCAGCGAATACCGCCATATCGACATCGTGGAAATAAACCAGAATTTCGTCGCCGATAGTTTTTACCAGGGTTCCGCTATGGCGGCGAGAAATCGAAATTAATGCATTTAATGCCTTGGAGATACGTTCACGCGCAAGATCGTCGCCCATGTTTTCATACATAGCCGT
>QIJI01000119.1 GCA_003231795.1 Gammaproteobacteria bacterium | reverse complement strand
ATAATTTTCTGTAAAATATAAAGAACAAGCAAGGGCATGTTCATGTTTGTGAATTGTCCGGGCTGATATCCAGTCAATCACTTTGTACAGAGTCAAAAATCTGCACAGAGCGGCTAATAATAAATGAAATAATGGAGACGGTATGAAAACCCGTTTTTGGGGTAGCGACTGGTTCGCTGGCCTGTTGATTACTATCGTCGTCGTCGTATTATCCGGCTCTGGCCCTTTTCAGAGCCTCGAACGAAGCTTTTACGATTGGGGAGTCCGTTCAACCGATCGATTCCCTTCAGACAAAATAGCCATCATTGCAATCGATGACGAAAGTATAAGCAATATTGGGCGCTGGCCCTGGCCGCGTGACTTGCACGCTGAGTTAATCGACCGCTTAAGCGATGGTGGTGCCAAGGTTATCGGCCAGACGGTGTTTTTCCTCGAGCCCCAGATCGATCCGGGCATGCTATATATTCGCGAGTTAATACAGTTTTTTTCCAGTGCAAGTTTTGACGATGTCCCTGCTGATATTGATGCGCTGGGGGCAATGCTGGAATTTGAAGGCAATAACAAGGCGGTTGCCGAAATTCTCGATTTCTACCTCCAATCCAGCGTTAACACCCGACTCAGTCAGGATATCGAAACGCTGAAAGCAAGTTTATTCGAAGCCGAGCAGGCACTGAATACCGATGCCAAACTGGCCGAAAGCATGGCGCGGGCAAAAAATGTAATCCTGGCGATGGTTTTCTATCTGGGCCAGCCCCGGGGCAATCCGGATGCAGAACTACCTGACTACGTATTGCGAAACTCGCTCAATCAAATTCGCGATCGGGTTTCGGCCCAGGCCAACGGGTTGTTTCCGATTCCCACGCTGGATGCAATTCCACCGATTCCGGAGGTCGGCCGATTTGCCTCTGCCATCGGGCACTTAAATGCCCTGCCCGATATCGATGGTGGGGTTCGCTCCGAACCGTTGGTACTGCAACATTATGATCGCTTTTATCCCTCCATGTCTTTACAAATCGCGGCTAAAAGCCTGAATCTTGACATTGATGATATCCGTATCAATCTCGCCGAAAGCGTTGAGCTAGGGTCCTTGACCATCAAGACAGATACGCAGTTGCAGATGAATACCTTTTTTTACTCCGACATCAGCGGATTCCCGGCATTCCAGGTTGACTCTTATTACGACGTTTTTACCGGCAAAATTCCGCTTGAAAAGTACAAGGATAAAATTGTACTGATAGGACCAACAGCGACTGGTGTAGGCACCCCCCAGGTAACGCCGATCGATCCGTCTATGGCGCCGGTGTTGACTCTGGCACACTCGGTATCGAGCATTTTGAATGAAGATTTCTTTATCGAGCCCGAATGGGGTTTCTGGGCTCGCATGGCAGCCTTTCTACTGGTCGGACTTTATCTGATGCTGGTCATGCCACGCCTCAAAGCGGGCGTCGCGTTTGTAGTCAGTCTTGCGCTGGTGCTGGCCATGGTGGCCGCGCACTACGTATTGATGACCGGTAACACTATATGGATACAGATGATGACTCCAGGCGCCCTGCTCGTTATCGGGTATCTGTTAATTACAACCAAACGTTTCCTCGTTACCGAGCGAGGCAAAGCCAGGTCCGATGAGGAATCTACCGAAAGTAATCGCATGCTGGGTATTGCCTTTCAAACCCAGGGGCAGCTTGACATGGCGTTCGAGAAGTTTCGCAAATGCAGCCCGGTCGACGAACAGGTCCTCGAAGCCATGTACAACCTGGCACTCGATTTCGAACGCAAACGCCAGTTCAACAAGGCGACCTCGGTCTATCAGTACATGGCCAAACATGAAAAAGGTTTCCGCGATATCGACTCGCGCATGAATCGAGCCCAGAAGATGGAAGAAACCGTCATGCTGGGTGGAGCAGGTGGTCACGCAGGTGGCACACTAATGCTTGACGGTGGCGATATTGAAAAACCGATGCTGGGGCGTTATGAAGTCGAAAAAGAACTCGGCAAAGGCGCTATGGGTGTTGTTTATCTGGGTAAGGACCCCAAAATAAATCGCGTCGTTGCAATCAAAACTATGGCCCTTGCACAGGAATTTGAAGAAGACGAACTTGAAGAAGTCAAAGAGCGATTCTTCCGCGAAGCCGAAACCGCCGGGCGTTTAAACCACCCTCATATCGTCACCATTTTCGACGCCGGCGAAGAACATGATCTGGCTTATATCGCAATGGAGTTTCTCAAGGGACACGACCTGGCCCGATATTGCAAACCTGATAATCTGATGGAAATGAACGTGGTTATCAGTATTGTTGTTCGTTCCGCCGAAGGCCTGGATTATGCGCATCAACAAAATGTTGTACACCGGGATATCAAACCGGCCAATATTATGTACGACCCGGAAACAGACGCGGTCAAAATTACCGACTTCGGAATCGCACGCATCACCGATTCCAGTAAAACCAAAACCGGAATGGTGCTCGGCACACCGTCATATATGTCGCCCGAGCAACTGGCAGGCAAGAAAGTCGATGGCCGTTCGGACCTGTTTTCACTGGGCGTCATGCTGTACCAGATGTTATCGGGTTCACTGCCCTTCAAAGCAGACTCAATGGCGAGCCTGATGTTCAAGATTACCAATGAAGAGGCACCAGATGTCAGAACAGTTCGCGCCGATATTCCTGAGGGTCTCGCAACCATCATTAACAAAGCCATGACTAAGGATGCAGACCAGCGCTACCAGACAGGAACGGAATTTGCCAACGAATTAAAAGCCTTTTTGAATTCTTAGTCCTGGTTGTCTAATGAATTTGCAAAGCAAAATAACTATTTTGGGTTTAACTGACACCGGCATGGTGCGCGAAAAGAACGAGGATTCGATTGGGTTTGACAGCTCTCTTGGTCTGGTAGTTCTGGCCGATGGAATGGGCGGACATCGCGGTGGCGAGATTGCGAGTAGCCTGACAGTCAATTCAATTATCGACGAAGTACAACAAAATATGCCCGAAGTAACCGCAGGTGAAATCGACGTGGCAAGTGGATTCTCCCTCGAGTCGATCTGCATTCAGGACGCCGTTGTCGCGGCCAATGACCTGGTCTATAAAACGGCAGAAGCCAATCCTGAACACAAGGGCATGGGCACTACCATCGTGGTGCTGCAATTTTATAATAATTCTTTTTCACTCGCCCATATCGGCGACTCGCGTTGTTATCGCTTCAGATCTGATAAATTCGAACAGATTACCAAAGATCATTCACTGCTTCAGGAGTTAATTGATCGCGGTTTCTATACCCCTGAAGAAGCCAGAAATTCGATGAATAAAAATCTGGTAACCCGCGCTCTGGGCATAGACCCCGTCGTTATGCCGGACGTTCAGGAAGATATAGTTCTGAAAAATGATATATATTTGCTATGTTCTGATGGATTAACCGATTTAGTTGAAGATGAAGATATATACTTAACTATTAAGCAATTTAGTGCTAATCTAGAAGAAGCTGCCAAGCAATTGATTACAAAGGCAAACCAGAAAGGCGGAAAGGACAATATTTCGGTAATGTTATGCCGCGTTGATGAAGATTTTTCGAACAAACAGGGCTGGTTCAATAAATTTGCTGCTTGGTTTGACTAACGGATTACACCCAGTAGTAACAGACTCTAGAGGCTGGATTTTAACATGGTCGCAAAACTGATCACGACATCAAGCACGGGCGAGAAAACCGAGTACGAGTTAACCAATGAAACGACTACCATTGGTCGTAAGCCCACTAATGATATTCCGATCGATAACCTGTCGGTGAGCGGCCGGCACGCGCAGGTCATAACTATCCTTGAAGACTCGTTCCTCGAAGATTTAGGCAGTACCAACGGAACCTGCGTAAACGGCAAACTTGTTAAAAAGCACGCGCTCGAAAATGGTGACAATATAACGCTCGGAAAATATCAGATCACCTATCAAAACTCGTCGGGTGGCGCAGAGCAGGACTTCGAGCAAACCATGATCATTC
>QIJI01000098.1 GCA_003231795.1 Gammaproteobacteria bacterium | reverse complement strand
TGTTGCGCGATACGGGTCCGTTTGGGATCGACGACGATCAACTGCGCCCCCTTTTCGCGCGCCTGCTTGATCACGCGCGCCAGATGCAGGTTCGATACCGTAACGTTATTGCCCCATACCACGATAACATCCGCATCGCTCGCCTGCTCCGGCGGCATGCCCGGAGCACTTCCAAACAGGCTTGTATATGCGCCGCCACGAACGCCACCACAAAGCGGACCGCGATCGAGCAGACTGGCACCCATTTTATGGAAGAAACGCCGGTCCATTGAAGCCACTGCGAGTTGGCCATGCGGACCCGCGTAATTGAAAGGCAATACTGATTGCGGACCATGTTCGGCGATTACCTGATGGGTGCGCTCGGCAATTAAAGCAAGTGCCTGATCCCAGCTACAGGGTTCAAACGCACCCTCGCCCGGTAATCCTGTGCGCAGCAACGGACTGCGCAAGCGTTGCTCACCATGCACAAACGCCGGGTAATACTTCGCCACCTTGTCGCAAATCGCGCCGGCGGTGTAAGGATTAACACCCGAACCCCGAACTTTTACAATTTCATCAGCTTCGACAACCACCTGCAACGAACAGGTATCCGGGCAGTCAAGCGGGCAAACCGACGGCTTGACGGTTTGTTGATCAGTAAGTTTCATACGCTTGCTCCACGTTGACTCGGGCTGCGATCAGACATTATTTCAAACAGCGATGACTTCGCATTACCCTGTTTATCAAAATTTGACTCGTCGAGCCATATTTCCAGAATTTTTCTGACTTCGGGCCATTCATCGTCGAGAATCGAATACCAGGCAGTATCACGATTCTTACCTTTAAAGATCATGTGATTATAAAAAACACCTTCGAAGCGAAATCCCAGCCGACGCGCCGACTGGCGCGACTTGTCGTTGAGCGAATTACAGCGCCAGTGCAGGCGACGATATTTCAGATCATCCATCGCATGTCGGATCATCAGGTACAGCGCTTCGGTGGCAGCCCGGGTTCGAGCCAGATTTGGCCCGAACCAGATATTGCCAATTTCGATAACGCCCATCGCCGGATTGATATCCAGATAGCTGCTCTGTCCCTCAAACCGATACGAATCGAGCGGCCGAATCGCATAGAAAATGGTGTTGAAGTCTGCCGATTGAGCCCGCATGGTCGCGCGATAGTCTTCGACGGAAGCCCAGGGACCATAGGTCAGATAATCCCATATCCTGAGCGATTCTTCGGTTTCATGTCCTGCCGCAAACAAATCGGCGGCGTGTTTGGATCCGTCCTGCGGAACCAGTTCCACGTAACGCCCCTGCATCGGCGTTCTCGATGGAATCAATGCCGACGGAAGCTGCTCGACAAGTTGTCCTGACAGGGGCCTGGGATAAGCTTGTTCCAGTATATTTTCAGACGACATCGATTGTATTCCCATCTAACTGGGGCAGGCTTTAACAGATTGCAGCCTATCAAGTTTTTGGTTATCTTAATAACACCAATAAATAACATTTTAACCATACCAATTGCTTAATCTGGCAGCGCTCGCATTTACACTCAGAAGGGAATCGAAAATCCCGATTTTTGTACAACTATGCGACCAGATCAGAGAACGCATCGTAGCTGGCCAGATTCATCAAAATTCACGACTACCGCCTACGCGCAGCCTCGCCATTGAACTCGGGTTATCCCGTAGTACTCTGGTCACCGTTTACGAGCAATTGTCCGCTGAAGGATATATTGAAGGACGTCGCGGATCCGGTTTCTTTGTATGCCAGCTCGGTGAATCAGATTACCTGCAACCGCGTGCAGTAAAGGCTCAATCCGATAAAAACCTGAAGACGACATCGATTCAGCATCTGATCCGACACGCCGGATTGCCCGATAAACGCCTGTTTCCCTACCGCGCCTGGGCCCGGTGCCTTTCGCGTACTGCACGCCTGACTCCTGAAGCGCTGGTCAACAGTAAAAGTCCTCTGGGCGACGAAGCACTGCGCAGCTCGATAGCCAGCTATCTGTCTGACTGGCGCGGTCTTGACATTCTGCCGCAGCAGATTCTGGTCAGTGCGGGCTCGATCGATGCACTTGAGACCTGTATTCGAACCATCGCTTCGGCTGGTGATTCGATCGGACTGGAAAATCCCGGATATCAGCCGTTGCGGAATATTGTTGAAAACCAGGGAATGTCGGTCGACTGGCTGAATACCACCGATCAGGGAACACAATTACCCCAATCATGTTCGCCCAGGCTTGTGATATTGACCCCGTCACACCAGTTTCCACTCGGTGGCACCATGTCGCCGAATCGCAGGCTTGAATTTCAGCAATGGGCCAATCAGAACAACACCTGGATTATTGAAGACGACTACGACAGCGAATTTAGATATGCCGGTCGTCCGATTCCGGCGATGGCCAGCATGGAAGGCGCCGACAGGACGATCTATATCGGCACATTTTCGAAAGTCTTTTCTGTCAGCTTGCGACTCGGTTACCTGGTCATGCCACCCAATCTTGTACCTGATTTTCTGGAGACCATTGCGCGGTTTGGAAACAAGGCGGCTTTACCCTGCCAACGGGCGCTGTCCAACTTTATCGACAGCGGCGAGTTTTACCGCCATATCCGTCGCGTTCGACGAATTTACGCCGAACGACGCCGGCAACTGATCGATCAATTGCAGCACAAGCTATCTGACTACATCAGCATTCAGGACCATCAGGCCGGCATGCAGATTTCGGTCGAGCTGGCTCCAGATATCAGCGATCAACATATAACCCGCCTTGCAAAGCAAAAGGGCCTTGCGCTTTCACCCCTGTCATCTTACTACGGGGGCGGTAACCCGAAACAGGGCCTGGTGCTGGGTTTCTGTGGCTATACCGAATCCGAGATCAACTCCAATGTTGAAACCCTGCGACAGATTTTTGCATCAAGTTGTAACAGTAGCCCGCAGGATCGATCGGAAAACGGCGACTCGTAATAATTGCTAAATACTGCCGGATCAGGCCAGAAACTCCCCGATATCTTCAGATTGCACCACATGACAGTAAATCATATTGATGGTCTTCAGTTCATTCAGATGCAGTTCTTCGGTGGCAGCAGCACAGCAATCTTCAACCACGACCACGTTAAAGCTTTCATCCGCGAGGCTGCGCACGGTAGAACTGACACATTGATCGGTAAAGATTCCGACCGCGATAATATTTTCGATTTCCATGTTGCGTAACACCAGGCGCAGGTTAGTACCCGTTAATGCGCTATCGGTAGTTTTGATGACTACAATGTCATCATCCCCGGGGGTAAGCTCGGGAACCATCTGGCTGTCCTGGCGATCCTGCGGCAACAACAGGTAGTTGAATCCCGGTTTTTTCTGGCTCAGCGAACGGTCCCGCCCATCGGTTTTGAGGCACGCAATACGCGCAAAAATTACTTCGACACCGCGCTCGCGACAGTTGGCAATCATGTTTGCAGTATTTGGAATTACGGTCTGGTTCATGCGTGACCGAAAAGGTGCCCAGCGTTCGGCTTCGACTGCATCGGAGTCTACTTCGAGATAGGTATTCTGGATATCGATCACCAGCAGCGCAGTCTTTTCCGGTGCCAGTTGGATATCTTCGGGTGGTTCAGCAGTTTCGTAGTAAAACGAGCGGTATGCCTCTTTCCAGTCACTCATCTTGATTATGCTCTGCGTTAAAAATGTACCTGGAATCGATGTCATTGATATCGGTACAACCCAGTTGCGCCAGACCGATATCGATCTGACCTTTTATCAATTCAATCATTTGCTGCAGACCACGGTAACCATCGGCACCCATCGCATACAAAAATGGTCTCCCGATAAAAACGAAATCTGCACCCAACGCCAATGCTTTTATAACCGCTTCGCCGTTACGTACGCCACTGTCAAAAAGCAACGGATAATCGGGACCGACAGCCGCACGGACTAACGGTAGCATCTCAATCGCGGCAGGAGCGCTATCGAGTTGCCGTCCACCGTGATTGGATACATATACCGCATCTACTCC
>QIJI01000240.1 GCA_003231795.1 Gammaproteobacteria bacterium | reverse complement strand
GTCGTGCTATTGCCGGTAACGCGGGTATTCTGGTGACCCGGGTAAACTACCTCAAGCATAGCCCGGATAAAAATTTCGCCATCGTCGATGCCGCAATGAATGATCTGATTCGGCCCTCATTATACGGCGCCTGGCAGGAGATTATCCGGGTCGTACAAGACAGCAACCAGCCTGAACAAGTTTATGACGTAGTCGGCGCGATTTGCGAGTCGAGCGATTTTCTGGGAAAAGAACGTAAACTCCGCCTGGCACAGGACGACTTGCTGGCCATCCGGTCATCCGGTGCCTATGGTTTCGGCATGGCGTCAAATTACAATTCACGTAATCGTGCCGCCGAAATCATGGTCGATGGCGAGCTGCATTATTGCGTACGCGAACGCGAACGGTATTTTGACCAGGTACGCGGCGAATCCTTGCTGCCATGAAACTCAAATTCGCCAAAATGCATGGGCTGGGTAATGACTTCATGGTAGTCGATGCGATCAACCAGCGCTTTAAACCGCGTCCGGATCAGATCCGCCAGTGGGCAGATCGGTTTACCGGCATCGGTTTTGATCAGCTTTTAATAGTCGAATCTGCCGACAGCAAAGACGCGGCATTCAAATACAAAATCTACAATGCCGATGGCGGCGAAGTGTCGCAGTGCGGCAACGGCGCACGCTGTTTTGCACGCTTTGTACTGGAACAGGGCTTGACCGAACTTGATCTTATTCCGGTTGAAACGAATGCCGGAATTTTGCAACTTGAACGCATCGATGACTCCCGCTTTTGCGTCAATATGGGGGTTCCACTGTTTGAACCAGCCGAGATACCCCTGCGTACAGACGCCCGCCTCGACCAATATTCGGTCGAAGACGGTGGGCGCGAATTTTTGTTCAGCGCGATGTCGATCGGTAACCCGCACATGGTGATGCAAGTTGCCGATGTCGCGCAGGCGGAAGTAGAAACGCTGGGGCCGTTTTTCGAATCGCATATGATATTCCCGCAACGCGCCAATATCGGATTCATGCAGATTGTAGACAGAAAGTCATTCAATTTGCGGGTATTTGAACGCGGTGTCGGTGAAACCCGCGCCTGTGGCAGCGGGGCCTGCGCCGCGATGGTTGCGGGAGTGCAGCTAGGTTTGCTGGAAAACTTGGCCACTGCAACATTGTTCGGCGGCGATCTCAAACTTGAATGGCAAGGTGAGACAAACCCCGTTATGATGACAGGCGAAACTGCAATGGTTTATCAGGGCGAAATCGAATATGAGTGAAGTGTCCGCTGAGCAACAGCAAAACGATCCGCTTGACGAGGCGAAAGTCATCGACTTTCTGCAACAAAATCCCGAAGTATTGATGGCCTATCCGGATATTTTCTCGTCGCTTGCAATTCCGCATCAGACCGGTGTTGCTATCTCGCTTGTAGAACGTCAACTCAAGTTATTACGCGAAGAAAATCAATCACTCAAGTCGAAAATTACCGAACTTGTCGGGATTGCTCGCGAAAATGAAGAACTGAATCAGCGATTTCACCGAATGGCACTGGAATTGATGCATGCCGATCAATTGCACGATGTCCTGGCGATGGTGCAAGACCAGGTACAGACCTTTTTCTACACCGATTTTGTCTGCTTTCGCTTCCTCCCCGGCGTTAGCGATCCCGGTCAGATTCTGGACGGTTTGCTACTCGATTCCAATTCCGGAGTTGTCGCCAGCGTGACCCCATGGATCGATTCACGCCGACCGGTATGCGGCCAGCAGGACGACAAAATCAATCAGGCGCTGTTCGGTGCCGAAGTACGAATCGGCTCAAGCGCACTGATTCCGCTTTATCATGCCGGTAACCTGGGGTTGTTATGCCTCGGCAGCGTTAGTGCCGATCGATTTGGACGCACCATGGGCACCATATTTTTGCAACAGTTAGGCGAACTGGTCAGCAACCGCTTGAAAAACCTGATTAAGGCATTGTAACGGCAATGGAACAAAATCTGGATCAGTTTATCCAGATGTTACGCAGCGAAAAGTATTACTCTGCGCATACCTGCAGCAACTATCGTCGCGACCTGGATAAATTTCATAGCTATCTCCAATCGTACGAACTGAACCACTGGGATCAAGTTGATTACAACCGGGTCAGCGCATACGCCGCACATCGCTACCGACTTGGCCGAAAGAGCCGCACCATTCAACGCGAGTTATCGTCAATTCGAAGCTTTTTTCAATTCCTGATTCGCATCGATGTAATGCGTAAAAATCCTGCGCTCGAAGTGAGTGCACCGAAGTCTGACAAACCACTCCCGAAAACCTGCGATGCCGAGACTATCGATCGCCTGTTGACGGTTAAGGAGGACAGCGGCAGCCTGCTGTTACGCGATGTTGCAATATTCGAACTGATCTACTCATCGGGTCTGCGTCTGGCCGAACTGGTCAGCATCAATCTCGATGATATCGATTGGCAACAACGCCAGCTGGTGGTCACCGGTAAAGGCAACAAGACGCGTTACCTGCCGATTGGAAGCAAGGCGGTAATCGCGGTGCGGCGCTGGCTCAAGCGGCGCGTTGAGCTAATCGTCGGGCAGCAACAACCGGCGCTGTTTGTGAGCAAGCAGGGCCGACGAATCTCGCCGCGAAACGTACAGGCCCGTCTCAACCGGTTGATACAGCAGCAGGGGCTGGGCCAGCATCTGTCTCCACATACCTTGCGTCATTCCTTTGCCACCCATATGCTCGAATCCAGTTCAGATTTGCGTGCGGTGCAGGAATTGCTGGGACATGCCAATATCGCAACCACTCAGGTTTACACACATCTCGATTTCCAGCATCTGGCCAAGGTCTACGATAACGCGCACCCGCGAGCAAAGCGCAAGAGCGACTAGTTGGCTTCGAGGTCTGGGGAGTCTTCGAGGAGGACAGAGCTGAAGATCTGACCCCGGTGGTCGAGGACCTCGGGTCACCGGGGTCAGACCAAAAAATCCTCAATATGCTTTCAGTCTGCCCAAAAGCACCGGAAATTTTGCTCTGACCCCCTCGAAGCCAACGGCTTGTATTTCATTTGCCGCGCCTATATATGACAATGTCTGCTACTAAATAAGCGGGATCAGTTTTGGATCAATTCGACGGTACCACTATTTTGTCGGTGCGGCGCGGCAATAGCGTCGTTATCGGCGGCGATGGCCAGGTCAGCATGGGCAATACCATCATGAAAGCGAATGCAAGGAAAGTGCGTCGCCTGTACAAGGATCAGGTTATCGCCGGGTTTGCCGGTGGTACCGCAGACGCCTTTTTACTATTTGAGCTTTTTGAAGGCAAACTCGAAAAACACGGTGGCCAGATGATTCGGGCCGCAGTCGAGCTAGCCAAGGAATGGCGTTCAGACCGAGCCCTGCGGCGTCTCGAAGCCCTGCTTTGCGTTGCCAACGAAGAGGCCTCGCTGATCATTTCCGGTAACGGTGATGTGATCGAACCCGAGGACAGCCTGATGGCGATCGGATCGGGCGGCCCATTCGCGCAGGCAGCCGCCCGCGCCATGCTCGATACAACCGAGATGAGCGCAGCCGAGATTGTTGCCAAAGGACTACAAATCGCCGGTGATATCTGCGTCTTCACCAACCAGAATCACAACTTTGAAACGCTGGATTACGGATCCTGATCGTGGAAAGCAAACAGCTCATTCAGTCACCAATGACCCCGCGTGAAATTACGCAGGAACTCGACAACCATATTATCGGCCAGGACAACGCAAAGCGCGCGGTTGCCATTGCCTTGCGTAATCGCTGGCGGCGGCAGCAGGTTAGTGCAGACCTGCGCAACGAGATCACACCCAAAAATATTCTGATGATGGGCCCGACCGGAGTCGGCAAAACCGAAATTGCGCGCCGGCTGGCGCGGCTTGCCGGTGCCCCGTTTATCAAAGTCGAAGCCACCAAGTTCACCGAGGTGGGTTACGTCGGGCGTGACGTCGAATCGATTATTCGTGACCTGGTCGATGTATCGGTTAATCAAATGCGTGAATCTGAGGTC
>QIJI01000167.1 GCA_003231795.1 Gammaproteobacteria bacterium | reverse complement strand
CTAGTCCAAGCCGAATTTCCTCTTCATCGGACGCCCGGCCGATTCGAGGCCCAAAGACGCGATGTGAGAAGACCTGGCGCACCATGGGCCAGTAACCGTAAGAGTCGACTATCGAAATGATCTGTGACATTCGAGCGCGTCCACGTCGTTCAGTAGGTTGTAATGATGGGCCATCGAAAGTCTCGTCGATGTAGCGCGTGATCACCGAAGTCTCGTAAAGGATGAAGCCATCGTGCTCCAATGTCGGGACACGCTTGAATGGATGCATCGCAAGGTATTCTTCCGACACATCATCGGCAAATGGATTGACCTCGCAATAGCGATGTCGAACACCTTTCTCCGCGAGCACCATCCTCGCGATCCGAACATAAACGCTGTAGTGATAACCGTGGAGTGTAATGGACATATAAAGTGTCGAATCCGCAACCAAAGATTACATTTCTCTAAGTCTAACTCGACGTTGAACCGAACTTGGCAACCAGAACATCGATTTGTCTATTATTTGCTCCGTTGTATATACGACCTGAACATGGAAACGATCAACTGAGTAAATGATCTTTGCTTCGATTAAGTGATCATCAGCTGAGCTATTTACAATAACTTCAGATAGATTGCAATAAGGTCTATCATAATCGCTGGTCTGAAAGAATCCAAGATACAGATTTTGGTTTATCCTCTGGTGCAAAATTGAATTTGCGATGGCAGCTATATCTACCGGAGCGCCCGATTCCTGGATTCGACAACCAAGTAACTTAGCGAAATACAACTGAACGTTACAGATTTTTTTGCGCCAATGTGGCTCCAAAGCTTCGTCGAGATGTAAGAATTGCATTGATCGCTCTGAATTGAATCTTTCAAATACAAATCTTGATAATTTCTCCCAAGCCGTATCATTTGGTTGTGTCAATGTTGTATTGCAACGTTTGCAAATGGGTGATTGAAACAAAAGCCTAGGCGCTTTATCGCTATTCAACGTAATCGGTTTACCGTACTCATTTCGAGAAAATATTGGATTTCCCTCCGAAATTGCACCGAACACCATTCTTGCATCCGACTTTTTGAGTCTATGCTCATAGCTTGACGCTTCCGATTCACAAATCCAGCATATCATTCTTTCATGGGCTCAAATTTTTGACTCATAACAGCACAATTCAATGGCCTTCGGCCCTTGAATATATATTATCGGGCTAGCCCTTTAAATCGATTCCGGTTACTTTTCCAATCTGCAATTGATAGCATAGCTTCAGCTTTATAGTTTCATTGTGGTCAGTCCAGAAATTAAAAGGACGGGCGGCAAACTTGATTACTTGAATCAATCTGCGATGATATGTAAGGGTAGTGGCACCACACCTGCGAAAGGACTCGTACTGATTTTTCTTTACAAAAAATCATCCTCGAAAAACCTCTTGAAGGATATCGACTTAATCAGGCATTCATGTGAACTGGATTCTTGCCTTAATACTGCGTTTTTGGCGACGAAAACGCTATATAAGCCCTGAAATCATCGCTATCTTGAGGAAAGCTACCGATTTTTCAGTGAGTTGTCTTGGTCCCCGAATGCGCAGCGACCCCCGAATACGCCGAATACGCGCCACACATTCGCAAACACGGACATCCCAAACGCTAAGTCAGTGCCATTCGTCCTATGCCTGTTTGTCGGAGGAGAGGTAAAGGGTATTTTTGAGAACTCATGCGTTATAAGTGAAAGGGTTATGGTTTACTTCCAATGAGCGGGTTTAAGAATGGGCTTTTTGCGGGTTGAAATTTTCACTGGTAACTGACAACTAGCGAGTATGGGTTCACTGATCGGTTTGCGTGACCAATCGCTGAGGTTGATAAGTTCGCGGCTAGGGTAGCGATCCGTTATTGTTTTTAGAAAAGGAGGCACCACGCCGAGCCGAATCTTAGGGTGCCGTTGACGGATCATAGCGAAGATCGGAGCATAGTCACTGTCATTGCTGAAGAGTACCTGCTGATCACACAGATCATCGGTGACATCGCTCAGCATATGGAGTGCAATATTTACGTCTGTTTGTTTTTCCTCAGGGCGCAATACCTTGTGTTTTTTGCTGAAATCAATTGGTTTGGTATCGCCGTAGTAACTTCCAGACACGATGAAATATTTGCCCTCAATGATCTCAATAGAAGGGCAGTGTGCATTCAGTGCTCGAAGGTAAGTGCTTTGAGCTTTAACGGAATCGAGACCTCTAGGAGATAGCCCAGCCTTAATAGGAGCCGTGAAATACTTTATTCCGACGATCTCAGTATCAGGGTTGTTTTCCTTACACAGCTGACGAGCTAGCGCCTCAACATCCAGCCACCGACAATGGGGTACTTGCTTTAAGCAACCGAAATACAGGTTAAATCCGTCGATGTAGGCGATTGTTCGCACTGTGGTGGAGAGTTTCCGTATTCCAAAATGACAAAACCGCCCGAGGGCGGCGTTGTCTCCCCTGAGTCCATTGTTGCCAACTTCGTTCAGGGGGCGGTTGAGTAAATTCTAAGCTCGCTTAGTGCCAAAATCAACCATAAGTTGCATAAAATCGGTTATTTGTGGAAGCTCTTTGACACAGTGGGCCACTCTGTCAGGTATGAGAGCCTTAGAGATTGCCTGACAAAAACACTATGTGAGACGAATATCGCTGGCCAGAGCTGGGGCAAGGTACTCGAGGTCCGGTCACGATTCGCGTAAAAATGCCCATAGTGGCTCCAGAGATTCAGCACAAAATATCCTGCTGATCAAAGACCAAATCACACAACAGGGTATACGATTTAATCTTGTACTCGACACGTCGCTGCAGGCGCGGTTTAGCCTGCCAGCGCTATCACCCTCAACCCTAAACCCGCCTTCTTGCGCCAGCTGATGGTGGTGAGAGCATTATGCCGCGCCCGGCATAATGAACACAGCAATGCGAGGATATCCAGCGATGTCTCCCGTACAATACAGACATGAATCCTGATCTCGACCGCCTGCAGCCCTACCCCTTTGCCCGCATCAAGAGTCTGCTAGCCGGGCTCAAACCTGCTGCCACCGATCTGATCTCATTGTCCATCGGTGAACCACAGCACCGGCCGCCTGAGTTTGTTCTCAGCGCCATGCGCGAAGCGTGGCACCTGATTGGCAAATACCCGTCCATGCGAGGCTGCGATGAATTGCGTCAAAGCATCGCGGACTGGCTGGAGATGCGCTTCGATCTTGGCAGTGGTGGCGTTTGTGCCCGTACCCAGGTATTGCCGATCAACGGTACGCGCGAGGCTCTGTTTGCCATTGCCCAGTGTCTGCTGGATCGCAACAGCAGTAAAAAAGTCGTGCTGTCACCCAATCCGTTTTACCAGATTTACGAAGGTGCAATTTTCCTGGCAGGTCTGTCGCCGACCTTTTACAGCCTGCACTCCAATGACCCGGAGCGTCCGGCACTCCCGGATGACAATGACCCATTGTGGCGAGATGTGCAGATGATCTACATCTGCAACCCGGCCAATCCCACCGGTAACGTCATGTCCCTGGAGGCCCTGCAGAAACTGATCGCCAACGCCCGGCAGCACAATTTTGTCATCGTCAGTGACGAATGTTATTCCGAAATCTACCGCGATGAGGCCGATCCTCCACCGGGTCTGTTGAGCGCCGCTCACGCTATGGGCAACACCGATTTCACCCAGTGCCTGGTTTTTCACAGCCTGTCGAAACGCTCAAATCTGCCCGGCCTGCGCTCAGGCTTTGTCGCTGGCGATGCCAGTCTGATCGAACGTTTTCTGCTGTACCGCACCTATCACGGCTGTTCCATGGCGCCGACTACCCAGGCCGCCAGTACCGCTGCGTGGCGCGATGAGCAACACGTGCGCGAAAATCGTGCGCTGTACAATGAAAAATACCGGCAAGTGGTGCCCATCCTGAATGACGTGCTGCAGGTCGAGACACCCTCTGCAGGTTTTTATCTGTGGCCGGAACTCGGCCTCGACGATGAAGCTTTCACCCGGGACATGCGGCAGTTGCACAATATCGACGTCGTCC
>QIJI01000417.1 GCA_003231795.1 Gammaproteobacteria bacterium | reverse complement strand
CCCGCAGCGCTGATGCGATTGCCACTAACGAGGTCAGTGGCACTATTTTGCATCGGGAGGCGGTGTACGACCTTTTAAGAAACAATAGCGAGGCTTGTTTTTCCATAATCGAAACCCTTTGTTCACGCACCCGAAACGCTTCTGATATGTTTGAAATTCAATCGCTAACTTCTGGCAATGCTCGTCTGGCACGGTGTCTGATGCGGGTTGCCGAAAAATGGGGCTTGCAGAATGAAGACGGCTCAATTCTGGTACAGCAGAACTTTTCCCAGACCGATCTGGGCGAACTGGCTGGAATTGCACGCGAGAATGCCAATCGACATTTGCAGTCCTGGGTACAGGCCGGTTTGATTACCTACGATAAAGGCGAAATCACACTATTATCACCGGAAGTGATATCTGAATACGCTGAACTCTAGAAGTCAAACAACTAGTTATACAATCGTATAAACATCCACCGGGTCTGAAAAACCTTTCATTTCGACTGCTTCAAAATCGTAATCTGATGGAGTTTTTCCGGCTGCACTCAAATTTTCGGCACTGCCCAGTACCTGACCGGCTTTGGCCATCGCCGCCATACGCGCGGTGCGATTCACTTCGCTGCCAAATACCGAAACATCTCGAAAAGTACCCTGGAGAGCAGTTACCGTACTGATAAATACTTTACCGGAATTGACGCCAACTCCCACCGGAATGGTTTCACCGTTGCTGACGATGTTTTCCTTCTTCACCAGTTCGGTAGCCGCGGTTAATGCCTTTAGGGCATGACTTTCTCCGCTGAATCCCGGCGGCCAGCTGGCAACAATGCAGTCACCGTAAAAGGCATTAATGAATCCATCGTGATCAGTGATAATCCCGATTGCCTGGTTTAAGAAAGCATTAATACGTTGACTGACTTCGGCTGCTGAATGACCTGTTGCATATTCAGTGGATTGTCGAATGTCGACGTATAACATCGACAACTCAATTTCAGCACCTCCCGGAAAAGATTCGAGAAACTGGTCACAGGCATTGCAGAAATTCGGATTCCTGCTATTTTGCGCCTTGCCTTTGCGTCGCATAATCCATCCGCCAATTCCTCTAAACGGGACAAGACACAAGCGACAGCGGGGTTTTAACGGCAGCTTGCGATGCAACCAGTGTTGCTTCAGTAAATCGGGATGGCCGTCCGCAAAAATAGTACGCCACAACTCTTCATTGCCTTCTTGCTGCTCCAAAGGTTCTTTCACGTCGACCTCCCCGATTTGCCGGTTTTTGTTATTCTGAGCCAAATGCCCAGTAGCGTTTAGGCATCATACTGAATTCCAGCACTTCTGGCACTTCGGGTAAATGCTTGAGATAGCTATTGTGCTCGGGTCGCGGGGCAAAAAATCTCGGGCTGTTACAAACCGCAGTGGCATATAAGAAACTGGCGGCGGCCTGCACCGTACGGGCCGGCCCGATACCACGATACATGACATCGATAGTCTCACCTTTGGCAAAAGGCGCCGTGGCAGGAATTGTCGGCATACCGGTATCAAGGTCGATAAGTTGCACATCGGGAACGGTCACCACGATACCGGCTTCCAGCAACGCGTCTTGCTGTAACCAGTCAGGGCAGGTTTCCAACGACATCACATGGTCATAATCAGGACCAAACACGCCGGGTTCAAACCCATCGGTGGCCATACCGGCAGTTTGCAAATTAGTCATATGCGCTTCCTGTGAGTTGCCGTCACCCCAGAGTAAATAGGTGGCATAAACCGGTAATTCATGCAAATGGTCAAAAGGTCGGAATGTCACAATACGCTCTACCGTCGCAGTAAACTCTCCAATCGCCGGTTTAACGTATTTTTTGGCCCAGGGGAAAAAATGGGTATCGGATTCAATTTCAATCGGACTCAGCGGGCGAATCCCCTGAAATATGTTGGCGGTAAATTCAGTGACTCTGCCGCAACCAAGGTCGGGTACACAGAATTCGCGAACTTCGCCGACCCGACTCGCTCCTTCATTGTTGGCGTTACACAAGACAAAGCTGTCATCAGGGTGTTGCTGCCGCAAAGCCATGTATTCCGCATAAACATCATCCGGTAATTTAAGTTTCAGTATGATCTGATACTTGTGCAGCTCGCAGTGATACTGCGTCATGTGCACGCCAAATAATTGTTGTTGGCCTACCAGTACAAAGGCGTGCTGATGATCTTCGTTTTCGATCTGGGGGGTCTGCTCAAGCGCATTATATGTAACCATTATTGGACTCCTGTTACTTAAGAACCTCTGGTAAATCAGAGTTTCTTTAAATTGTGCTCTTTTATGATTTCATCGGCTGTTTCCAGCGCCGTTCTTCGCAACACCTCGATCAGCTTTTTGATCATTACATTTTCTTCGCTGGTATTGCTTAACCACGGATTTTGCGTGGTCGAAATCAAAAAACTAATGGGACTGTTGTCGGTTGTCTCTACCCCGGCACGACGGGCGAAATCATCGACCAGCGCTTGCCCGTATTGTCCAGGGCTGTAGGCTGAAGCGGTGATAAACATTTCGACGGTTGGTACCTCGCCATCGCGATTCGGTTGCAGGCTGAGTTTACGAAAAATATTGTCATTTAATTTATTCATTAAATCGATATCGGTGTTCTGCTCTGAACCGATACTGAAATTAAAGGCATAGGCAATAATGCTGAGATCCGAGCCGATAGCCTGAAACAATTCGAGTTTCTTTTTCTGCTCATCGCTCGGTTTTTTACGATGCAGGCCAAATTCATCCTGGATCAAAGCCTGGGTAGAATTGTGAACGAAGTGATCATTGATGAATTGCTTCTGTGCGCGAATATCTTTCGCGCTGGCACCTGCCTGCTCGGTAGGCAGTCGCTGGAATGCCGTCAACGAAATACTGGTTTCGTTCGAGCCGGAATTCGCAACCTCCATCGATACCAGCGCGGCGTAAAATCGTTTGCTGTTAAACAGGCAACGTCCCAGCATGCGACCATACCCACGCATATTTAACGGAATCACCTTGTGCGATAAATAGACCCCAGCCGGCGCTGCCCCCGGTTTCGAACCCTCAATGCCGTAGGGTCCCACTGTCACATCGACGCTGCCATGTGAAATAACCGGCGACGTGAACGAAATTAAATTGCGCATGTCCCCGTTGCGATAACAAAGACTGCCTGCGGGGTAGGGAATGAACCCCGATTTATGCGGGTCCAGCGTCACGCTGTCGACCGCCTTGATTGCCTCAAAATGAGTGGTGAAATAGTCACTGATATACAGGCTCGGATACCGATCGATTATCTCTGCAGTATCGCCACTGTTGGCGCCATCCGGCGGGCGTAACATTGAAGTGAAATACCCACCCCAGGCGCCATCGACATGGATTGCAAAATTAAGGCCCAGGTCCTGAAACTCGCGTCGCATCTGTACGATATCAGCCAGCGGATCAACGGCTCCTTCGGCAGTACTACCGAGCACCGCTACGACCTGTAAAACCGGTTGTCCCTTGTCAACGCAACGACAAAGCGCCTCCCTCAACCTGACCATATCCATTCGACCAAACAGATCGACCTCTACCGGATGTACCGAATGCGTTCCCAACCCGAGCAGCGCCGCGGTTTTCGGCCACGAGTAATGCGCGGTGGCTGGCACCAAAACTATCGGACTGGCCTGCCGATAATTTTCCAGATAACTCTGCTGGAATCTGGGCAGACCGACGTTTTGTACCGAATGCTGATCCACCGCCTGACGTATGATTGCGGCGTCAAGGTGACTTTGATCTTCGACCTTCTCGACCAGTCCAATCACTTCGTCAATCGGCAGGTTAAGTAGCTGCCAAACCGACAAATCTATCAGACGAGCGTATACACCTTCACAGGTTTCAACCATTACCGCTTTCGCTGCCGCGAGATCTGATTCGGTAGCGATAGCGGCGGCCAGCGCTAGCGGGAGGAACTTCAGATTACGCGCGGCCCACATCGATTCACCATTGGCAACCGAGCCATCACAGGTAATATGGCCCCAGGAGACGATGCCGGACTCTTTATTGCGGTCGTCCG
>QIJI01000407.1 GCA_003231795.1 Gammaproteobacteria bacterium | reverse complement strand
GAATTGCTGATCTCGGTACTGTTATCAGCGCAGGCAACTGATGTCAGTGTCAACAAGGCCACCGCCCGATTATATCCGGTGGCCAATTCACCGGAAACAATGCTCGCTCTCACAGAGGATGGCGTCAGGCAAGCCATCAAAACAATCGGTTTGTTCAATTCCAAAGCGAAGAATGTCATCGCAACCTGCAAAATTTTAATCGAGCAACATGCTTCACAAGTACCCGACAATCGTGAGGCACTCGAGGCACTACCGGGAGTCGGCCGAAAAACTGCCAATGTAATTCTCAACACCGCCTTTGGACACCCGACTATTGCGGTTGATACGCATATCTTCCGGGTTTCAAATCGCACCGGCCTGGCCCCTGGAAAAGACGTACTCGCGGTTGAAAAGAGACTACTCAAGTTTGTGCCCGACGAATTCAAACTCGACGCGCACCACTGGTTAATCCTGCATGGTCGATATACCTGTATTGCACGCAAACCGCGCTGTGCTAGCTGTATCATCGAAGACCTGTGTGAATTCAAACAAAAAATCATCGAATAAATATGTTCCAGAGTCGCGATGAAGCTCGCCAGGTCTATCTCAAAGTCTGGCAGAAAATGCAAAACCGCCAGCTACTCGAGCCGATGGAGGCCCTGATCGCCGAGGTTATCGAAAGCCACCCCGAGTACCACGAGTTGCTGACCGATAGCGACCAAACCCGGCAACGTGATTTCAGTCCCGATGACGGCCAGACCAATCCGTTTCTACACATGGGTATGCATATCGCATTGCGCGAACAGGCTGGCTCCGACCGGCCGCCGGGAATCAGTGAAACCTGCCAGCGACTGACTGCCAAAATGGGGCAGCATGAAGCAGAGCATGCGATGATGGAGTGTCTTGGACAGGCCCTGTGGCAGGCACAACGCGACAATCAACCTCCCGACGAGTCGGTGTATCTCGAATGCCTGGAAAAGCTGTAAGCTTCCCTTGTTCGATTACCCCGATTATAATTTTCGTCTACCTGACACCGCTTCGACTATAATTTACCCCTAGCCCGGAAAATTCATAAATTATGCACAATCTTGCTCGCCCATTGATTCCACAAGGAATATTCACCCTCAAGGGGCACCGAGATCCTCAGTCGCCCGGAATCATTGATACGAGACTTCTTCGGGAATTTCCCTGTGAAATCCCATTTCTCATTGAACACCATGGTCTGCACGATCTTCGCGCAAATTTATGAAATTTCCGGGCTAGATGGATTTCTACCAACTAATCATCAACCAGGTCGCCAACGCCCTCGACGAGGATGTCGGTAGCGGCGATATCAGTGCCGAACTAATTGATAAATTGACGCTTCTCAACACAGAACTACTGGTTCGTGAAAACGCTATATTGTGTGGTTGCCCCTGGTTTGATGAGGTATTTCGTCAATGCGATGACTCAATTGAAGTAAACTGGCGGGCCAGGGACGGTGACAGCATAAAAACCGACCAGGTGATTTGCGAAATATCGGGTAACGCCAGAGCCATTCTTACCGCCGAGCGCTGCGCACTCAATTTTCTGCAAACCCTTTCCGCCACCGCTACCGAAACACGCCGCTACGCCGATTTAATCAGCGACAGCGAATGCCGCATTCTCGATACCCGCAAAACCATACCGCAGCTACGCCATGGACAGAAGTATGCGGTAGTCTGTGGTGGTGGAAACAATCATCGAATCGGGCTTTTCGACGCGTACCTGATCAAGGAAAACCATCTCGCTGCCTGTGGCAGTATTGCGCAGGCAGTGGTCAAAGCAAGGCATATAAATCCACAAAAACTGCTCGAAGTGGAAGTCGAGAATCTTGACCAGCTAGAACAGGCAATCGATGCCGGGGTAGATCGGGCGCTACTCGACAATTTCTCGGTAAACGAAATCAGGCAGGCGGTAAGCATTAATCAAAAACGCATAGAACTGGAGGCGTCGGGCAATATTGACGAGCAGAGTCTGCGTGATATCGCCAACACCGGCGTCGATTTTGTTTCAATTGGGGCCCTGACAAAACATATTCGCGCGATCGATTTTTCATTACGCTATTGCTGACCGAAAATTCGCGACAGCGTGAAAACCTGTTAGGGAGCCTCTGATTAATTCTGGATGAATTGATCAGAGGCTCCATAGGCATTACCTATAGAACCTTCCCGTTAAATCGATTTTACACACCGTTACGTTTAGGATAATGTATGCCAATTGTAAATACAAAAGTGGAACATGGTATTTACGCCTATACTTAAGTAACCTCTGATAAACATCAGCAGAAAACAGGAGTTCAATCATTAACGGCACCATGATACTGGTCAATCTGATTGGCGGAGTAGCCCTATTGCTATGGGGCCTGCGCATGGTCCGTATTGGTATTTCTGACAGTTGGGGCAGTGAAATTCGCAGCTCGCTGGGCGCCAGCCTGAACAATCGCTTTAACGCGTTTCTCACGGGTCTCGGTGTCACCATGCTATTACAAAGCAGTAGTGCAACCGCATTGCTAACTGCTTCGTTCAGCGGCCAGGGCATACTCACCACGGCCACCGCGCTCGCCATAATACTCGGGGCTGACGTTGGAACTTCGTTGGTCGCGCAGATATTGACCTTCGACCTGTCGGCCCTGTCGCCGATCTTAATCGCCCTGGGTGTGACGATGTTTACTTATTCAGATGCCGGCCGTGTGCGCGACATCGGTCGCCTGTTACTGGGTCTCGGCATGATGTTGCTGGCCCTCAAACTGATTGTTGCGGCCTCGCTTCCGATGCGTGAATCTGAAATTATTCAGCAGATTTTTGTCTCACTGGAAGCCGATCTGATTCTGGCAGTAATATTTGCCGCTATTATCGCCTGGGCCTCGCATTCAAGCCTCGCAACTGTGTTACTTGTAATCACGCTGGCTAGTACCAATGCGCTCAGCATAACGGTTGCATTTGCCTTTGTACTCGGCGCCAATTTCGGTAGCGCAATCCCTCCGGTCATCGCGACTTTAGGGGCAAACCGGAGCGCTCGTCAGCCTCCACTGGGTAATTTACTGTTTCGATTAACCGGAGTGATCATCGCCCTGCCTTTTGTCAACCTGATCGCACTTCAGATGTCACCGCTTGAAATCGGCAGTGCCCGTCAAATCGCAAACTTCCATATGTTTTTCAACCTCGCGCTGGTTGTGCTGTTCTTCCCGTTAATCGACCGCATGGTTTCGATAACCGAGCGCATGTTACCCGAGGACGAAACCGTTAAAGACAAAATGGAACCGCGCAGTCTTGACAAGGGCGCTTTCGAAACACCGCTGGTGGCGTTGGTCAATGCCGAGCGCGAAGTATTACGCATGGGAGAAGTGGTAGAACGCATGCTGCGTAACGCCTTCATTGCACTCAAGAAAAGTGACAATGAACTGGCACAGCGCGCGCGTGAAATGGATCAGGTTGCAAACGCGTTTTACGATAGTATCAAACGTTACCTGACAGCCCTGGCGAGGGAACCGCTGGGAGGGAAAGAGAGTAAACGATGCACCGAAATACTAAGTTTTGCGACCGATCTCGAGCATATTGGCGATATCATTTCCGGTGATATCGTGCACAACATCCTGACCAAGAAGCTGGTCACAAATTCCAAAATGTCGTTACAGGATCGCGACGATATCAATAACCTGTATCAACCCGTTTTAAAATCATTTGAACTGTCGCTCAACGTATTTACCTCCGGCGATATTGCAATGGCTCGTCTATTGCTGGCGCGGAAATACAAGTTTGTCAAACGTGAAAAGAAAGCGGTTATGAACCACCTGCAAAAAATACGCGATGAGTCTGCATACGATTCGCGCCTGAGTGCCATGCAATTGGATGTCCTGCGTGACTTGAAACGAATTAACTCTCACCTTACTTCGGTTGCCTATCCATTGCTCGAAGAAGCCGGCCAGTTGCGTAGTCGTCTGCGCACCAAGAAGGCGGAGAAATCCCGGGAAGTGGCCGCTAGTACGGCAACCGATACTTCGGCCCCGCAGTAGCTGCGCTACCCCGAACCAGACCCCATCTGCGAGACAT
>QIJI01000308.1 GCA_003231795.1 Gammaproteobacteria bacterium | reverse complement strand
ATACGAGTACGGCAGCCGTAGCCGTAGCCAGTGGACAGGATTCTGTAATGTCTTCGACCAACGACAACGCCTGCGCTGCCAATAGTAACTCGGTCGCAATTATCGACTCCGAATTTATTACCACACGCCTCGCTTTTTCAGCACACCACATCGAATTCGAGACATGATCCTCCGCATTACCTTTGGCCGGGATCGAATCGACCGATCCGGGAGTGGAGAGCGTGCGATTTTCCATGACCAGCGCCGACATCGAGCATTGCACCGTGGCATAACCGGTATTCAAACCGGGTTTACCCGCGGTCAGGTTTCGCGGCAGACCGTAACTCATACCCGGATCGATCAGGCGTGCGATTCTACGCTCCGAAATAGACCCCAGATCCGTCATCACGATGCTGAGCAGATCCATTGCCTGGGCCACGTACTGACCATGGAAATGTCCACCCGAGACCGCTCGCCGTTCGCCTTCATCGTCAACGATCAACGGGTTATCGGTTGCCGAGTTGATTTCACATTCAACGATTCCGCTGATGTACTCAAGTGCGTCACGTACCGGGCCGTGAACCTGGGGTGCGCAACGCAGCGAGTAAACATCCTGCACCCGGGGCGGTGGAGCCTCCCCGGGTGCTCGATTTTCTTCGGGAAATACAATCTGGCGGGCGGCTTCAGACATGCGCTTCGAGTCACCGATTAAACGCAGTACGTTGGCGGCAACCTGTTTCTGCCCGCGATGCGGGCGAGCCTCGTGCAAAGCCGGTAAAAAGGCATCTTTTTCGCACCGCATCGCTTCCAGCGATAGCGCCAGACTGATTTCCGCGTGAGCGACAACATTTTGCGCATCGAACAATGCAAGCGAAGCCAGCGCCAGCGACACCGTCGAGCCATTAATTAATGCAGAAGCATCCTTAGAATTGAGTTCAAGCTTCGGTGACAACCCTGCCTTAAGCAAAGCCTGCGATGCCGGCATCCGCTGATTCTGATAGAAAATTTCGGCTTCATCGAAACCACACAATGCTCCGGACATATGCGCTAATGGTGCCAGGTCCCCCGAAGCACCAACAGAGCCTTTAACCGGTATCACCGGCGTTAAATGTAAATTCAGGAAATCTACTAAACGCTCCGCTACCGCCAGTGATACGCCTGAATGATCCGATTTGAACGCATTGAGTCGCAGCAGCATTACCGCGCGAGCCGCTTCAATCGATAAGGGTTCACCGACTCCGGTCGCATGCGATAGAATCAAATTGGTCTGGAACTGGGGAATATCGGATAAAGCAATTCTGCGGTCCTTGAACAAACCTACTCCGGTATTGAACGAATAAATCAATGGGGCATCATCGTGCATCCAATTCTGTTCGATGAAACGCCGGGTCGCTTCCAGCTTATCCCTGATTTCGCTCGACAGCTCGACAGTAGCGAAATCCCGCGCGACCGAAACGACGTCGGCCAGGCTCAGGTTTTGTTGCGTTAGGGTGATTGCCATCATTTCTCCGATATTGTTGCAATATTGTTGCGGAATAATATTCCCGCCGTCTGGTTTCAGCGCGTATTGTACCGAATCAAATTTACAGCGAGTGGCTGAAACTGGCGAGTTGCGGGCTAATTCACTCAATCCTGCCATTAATTTGGTAATATGCGTTCTTTTTTGTGTCCAAGATTCATGTTAACCGTCATCTCGCCAGCGAAATCCCTCGATTATGAAACTCCGACATCAACCGGGGACTTCACTTTACCCGCTCATCTGTCCCAGTCGCGCAAACTGATACGCCGATTACGCGATCTGTCTGCTGACGATATTTCCAAATTAATGGATGTTAGCGACAACCTGGCGGAACTGAACCGAGTTCGTTACAAAAAATGGAAAACTCCATTCAAACCGGAGAATGCGCGCCAGGCATTGTTCGCCTTTAAAGGCGACGTCTACCTGGGTCTCGATGCCTATAGTATGTCTACGGGAAACATCGATTTCGCACAGAATCACCTGCGTATTTTATCGGGGCTTTATGGCCTGTTACGACCGCTTGATTTGATGCAGGCCTATCGCCTTGAAATGGGAACCCGGCTAGGCACCGAATCTGGTTCAAATCTGTACCAGTTCTGGGATGGACGTATTACCAAAGCACTGAACCAGGAACTCAGGCAATCGCAATCCAGTACTTTAATTAACCTGGCTTCGAACGAGTATTTCAAGTCGATCAAGCTGAAGTCGCTGAAAGCCGAAGTCATCACCCCGAGTTTCAGGGATTTCCACAAAGGCGAATATCGATTCATCCAGTTTCACGCCAAAAAGGCACGCGGATACATGAGTCGTTACATCATCGATCATCAAATCGACGATGCTGAATCGCTAAAAAAATTCGATCGCGAAGGGTATCGATACGACGAATCGCTGTCGGCCGAACGCGAATGGGTTTTTACGCGCAGGCAGTAAGCGCCAACAGACTCCTAGATGATTGAACTTTCTCCAGTTGCCCACCGAGTTCAATTCATATCCGGATTTTTCATGGCACTAGCCATACTGGCAATCCTGATTATTTATCCCGGGATCGACAAGCGCGCGCTCAGCAGCGTCGAAAAAATTCAGCAACGTGGCTATATCAGCGTGCTGACGCTAAATAGCGCGACCACCTACTACCAGGATATCGATGGTCCCAATGGATTTGAATACCACCTGGCCAACTGGTTTGCCGAGTCGCTCGGCGTCAA
The DNA here is from genome assembly GCA_003231795.1 of Gammaproteobacteria bacterium. Lineage (GTDB taxonomy): Bacteria > Pseudomonadota > Gammaproteobacteria. The sequence continues at coordinate 1,347 of QIJI01000308.1, read as the reverse complement.
GGCCCGCTTCATAACTATTCCAAGTTTTGCGGAGCTTTACCCCGAGTTGTTATTTGGCACTGGCGATATTGTCGCGTCAGGTCTGTCAGAAAATGAGTCGAACTTTAGTCGCTCGGTTTTATATGGCCCCCGCTATTACGAAGTCGCCAATCAGGTGCTGTATCGCAAATTTCGATCCGATCGGCCCAAAAGCATACTCGATCTGATGGGTGGATCGCTGAAAGTTATTAGCGGCACCGCACATGTAAAGATACTGCGCGAACTGCGTAATCAGTATCCCGGTTTATCCTGGATCGAAGCCGACGATATTGCGACCGAAGAACTGATCGAACAAGTCGAATCCGGCCAGGTGGATTACATCGTCGCCGATGCGCATGAAATTGCGCTACAGCGCCGATACTTTCCTGAACTACGTATCGCATTCGAACTGGCTGAACCTCGACAGTTACGCTGGGCGTACAACTACGCTGACGAAGACAGTCTGGCCAACGCAATTGACAGTTTTTTCAAAAAAATAAAAGAAGACGGCCGCCTTGAACAATTAGTTGATCGTCATTACGGGCATGTCGAAAAATTCAATTACTCGGATATTCGCACTTTTACCCAGCGCATCGAAAGTCATCTGCCACGCTACGAAACCCTGTTTAAAAAGGAAGCAGAAGTGGTCGGACTGGACTGGCGTCTGCTGGCCGCGATTGGCTATCAGGAATCATTGTGGGTAGCGCGGGCAAAATCACCAACCGGTGTTCGTGGCCTGATGATGTTGACCCGGGCGACCGCCAAACAAATGGAAGTGACTAACCGTCTTGATCCAGCGCAAAGCATTCGTGGCGGCGCCAGGTACATTGCCAGTATATTAAAAAGAGTGCCGGAACGTATTCAAGAGCCGGATCGCACCTGGTTTGCGCTGGCTGCTTACAACGTTGGCATGGGGCATGTTGAGGACGCACGCATTATTACCCAGTCTCGTGGCGGCAATCCCGATCGCTGGATTGATGTTCGCGAAAATCTGCCGTTACTGGCGCGCAAGAAATGGTACAAGAAAACGAAATTCGGATACGCGCGGGGCTGGGAACCGGTTCAGTACGTGGAAAATATCAAACAGTATTACGAGTACCTGACCGGATTTGAAACCCGGGCAATCCGTGAGTCCGGCAATGAGATAACTCCTCGCGACATCATGCCGCTGGCGCCGAGTTTATAATCTTTACAACGGCCCAACGCTGGGTCAATCCACGGTATGAGGGATTATTATCCGTCATCCCCGTATATGGACTCCTTCCGGTTTGCAACCCTTTGTTTTGAATCAAGTGTGGAAGATGCACGCGTATATTCGGGCATTAGTTG
>QIJI01000255.1 GCA_003231795.1 Gammaproteobacteria bacterium | reverse complement strand
CAAACCTAACTTATTGATTCTACTGATTACGGTTTGTTAAGTGCTCAATAAATTGTGCCAGTCGGGTCAGACACCATTGAACTCTAAAATTGAACCGTTTGGGACATCTTTGGTCTTTTTCGTCTTCTGCCGGTGAGCTAAATGGAACAAAACCCAGTAAAATAAAACCATGGCTGGTCGAATCGCACGTTCTTTCATCGATGATTTAGTTAGTCGCGTCGACATTGTCGAGGTGATCGATGCGCGTGTGCCGTTGAAAAAGGCCGGGCGCGAATACGAGGCCTGCTGCCCGTTTCACAACGAGAAAACCCCATCGTTTAAGGTCAATCAGCAAAAACAGTTTTACCACTGCTTTGGTTGCAAGGCCGGCGGCTCGGCGATTACCTTTCTGATGGAATACGACCACCTCGAATTCGTCGAAGCCATCGAGGAGTTGGCCAAGCACATTGGCGTCGAGGTCGAATACGAGGAAGGCGGCCGCTTTGACCCGGAACAACAACGTCTGCAAAAAGAGGCGAAGACCAACCTTTATGACCTGCTGGGCCAGTGCGATCGGTTTTATCGCCAGCAACTGCGCCAGCACCCAAAGGCCTCCATTGCGGTGGATTACCTCAAAGAACGTGGCCTCAGTGGTGAGGTGGCCGCTCGCTATAACATTGGCTATGCCCCAGCGGGCAACAATATTGAGGGCGCCAGCCAGGGTTCGGCCGATCAACTGGTCACCACCGGCATGCTGATCCGCAAGGATAATGGCGAGACTTATGATCGGTTTCGCCAGCGCATCATGTTCCCGATTCGCGACAGCCGTGGCCGGGTGATTGGCTTTGGCGGGCGTATTATCCCCGAGACCAACAGCGAAAATGACGCGAGTGATGTAAAGGGCCCCAAATACCTGAATTCACCGGAAACGCCGCTGTTTCACAAGGGTCAGGAGCTATACGGTCTCTATGAAACCCGCCAGGCTCTGCGCGACATCCCGCGCCTGCTGGTGGTAGAGGGCTATATGGATGTTATCGCGCTGGCTCAGCAAGGCATCCTCTATGCCGTCGCCAGCCTCGGCACGGCCTGTACTCCCGAGCACGTGCAGAAATTATTTCGTCTCACCAGCGATGTGGTGTTTTGCTTCGACGGCGATCGCGCCGGTCATGAGGCCGCCTGGCGGGCATTGGAAAATACCCTGCCTGTCCTGCAGGGTGCGCAACAAATACGATTTTTATTCCTGCCCGATGGCGAAGATCCCGATTCCATGGTGCGTAAAGTGGGTAAACAGGCCTTTGAGCAACAGATCGAACAGGCCCAGTCGCTGTCACAGTATTTCTTTGATCACCTGCGCGAAGGCATCGGCCGGCATGATCTGGAGGCCCACCGCAGCCTGATCGACCGAGCGAAGCCGTATTTGCAGAAAATGAGTGATGCGGCCTATAAAAGCTTGTTAATCAAGGATCTGGCCAGCTACACCCAGCGCGATGAGCGCGACTTACACGGCCTGCTAGGCTCCAGACCAAGCACTCACGCCCCAACCGTCCGCATTAATCCGAACACGAACCAGCAGCTTCCCCCATCATTAGTGCGCACGGCCTTACGTTGCCTGCTATTTCATCCCCCGTTGGCCACCAGCCTCGATGAGAGCAAATCGCTGTCACAAATTGATCAACCCGGCATAGGGTTACTGCTTGATCTACTTGAAATTTTGAAAATGAACCCTACTCTTACTACAGCGGCACTGCTTGAACGGTGGCGCGGCACGATAGAAGGGCAGCATTTAGCGAAATTGGCAACCTGGCAACCCACCTTAAATGACCCAGAATCCTTACAACAGGAATTTCTCGGTGCCATCGAACGGCTCCAGGCTCAACATCTCAGTGCACGAACGGATACCCTGTTGGCGAAAGCGAATCAGGGTTTTCTCAGTCCTGAAGAAAAAACTGAATTGCAGACCCTGTTATCCCGAACTTCGGCCAAAAACCCCGTTCAAACCTAGTATCGTTAATGAAAAAGATCTGCGGATCGAGTAAAATCCGTCGGTTTTTCCACCTTACTAATGTGGCCACTTATGGGCCATTGGAGTAATGAAAGAGTGCAAACGAGCGTAATGAATCAAACTACACAACAATCGCAACTTAAGTTATTGATTGCTAAGGGCAAAGAGCAAGGTTACTTAACCTATGCCGAGGTCAATGACCACCTGCCCAATGATATTGTCGATCCCGAGCAGATCGAAGACATCGTTGCCATGATCAACGACATGGGGATCGTCGTACACGAAAATGCCCCAGTTGAGACTGACACCGTTATAAATGACACCGTGGATGAAGATGCTGCGGAAGAAGCCGCCGCCGCCCTGGTGAATATGGACAGTGAATTCGGCCGTACCACCGATCCGGTTCGCATGTATATGCGTGAAATGGGCGCCGTCGAACTGTTAACCCGCGAAGGCGAGATTGAGATCGCCAAGCGTATTGAAGCGGGCCTGAACGGCATGCTGTCGTCACTGGCCATGTACCCCGAAACCATCGCCAAAGTCATCCAGACCTATGACAAGATCGAATTGGGTGAAGCCAAACTGACCGATATTCTAACCGCCTTTATCGATCCCAATGCGCCAGACAACATCCCCACACCGGAAGAAGTCGCCGCAGCCAATGCCGCTAAAAACGCGGGCACCGCCGATGATGATGAAGTCGTTGATACCGGTCCGGATCCGGAAGAAGCGAGACAGCGTTTTAACAAAATGCGTAAGCTGCACAAAAAATTCGTAACGATACTGGCTAAACACGGTCACACCGATAAGAAATCCGAAAAAATTCGCAGCGAGATCATTGCCGAGTTTATGCAATTAAAATTGACCCCGAAGATGGTCGACGCCTTGCGTAATCGCATGCGCTTATTAGTTGATCGCATTCGTCGTCACGAGCGTGTGATCATGAACATCTGCGTGAACAAGGCACACATGCCCCGCAAACAGTTTGTCACTACCTTCCCGGAAAATGAAACCGATGCTAAATGGTTGCACGGCCACATCAATTCGGGCGAAGCGTATGCGCAAGTGCTGAAAGATAACGAAGAAGAGATCACCAAGGCACAAAACAAGTTAATCGCACTCGAAAAAGAATGTGGTCTGCGTATTTGTGATCTGAAAGGCATTAACCGTAAAGTGTCGATCGGTGAAGCCAAGGCCCGTCGCGCCAAGAAAGAAATGGTCGAGGCGAATTTACGGCTGGTGATTTCCATCGCGAAAAAATACACCAACCGCGGTCTGCAATTCCTCGATCTGATTCAGGAAGGCAACATCGGCCTGATGAAGGCGGTCGACAAGTTTGAATACCGTCGCGGTTACAAGTTCTCGACCTACGCCACCTGGTGGATTCGTCAGGCGATCACGCGCTCGATTGCGGATCAGGCTCGCACCATTCGTATACCCGTGCATATGATAGAGACGATTAATAAACTCAATCGTATCTCACGTCAGATGTTGCAGGAGATGGGACGTGAAGCCACCCCGGAAGAGCTGGCTGAACGTATGGAAATGCCGGAAGATAAAATCCGCAAGGTATTGAAGATCGCCAAAGAGCCTATCTCAACCGAAACACCGATTGGTGATGACGAAGATTCGCACTTAGGTGACTTTATTGAAGATGGCAATGCCACTTCACCGGTGGATTCAGCAACATCATCCGGCTTACATGAAGCAACACAGGATGTACTCGGTGGACTGACCGCACGCGAAGCAAAAGTACTGCGTATGCGTTTTGGTATCGACATGAACACCGATCACACCCTGGAAGAAGTCGGCAAACAATTTGATGTAACCCGTGAACGGATTCGTCAAATCGAAGCCAAAGCCCTGCGTAAACTGCGTCACCCAACCCGTTCGGAAACCCTGCGCAGCTTCCTGGATATGGAACAAAAAAATACCTGATAGCTTCCAATGGGGTCAGACTCGAATGGCACTTACTTAAGCGTAAATGCAGCATAGGCCGTCATTCCCGCGAAGGCGGGAATGACGGTTGTAGCTAAGTTAGCGATATATGAAAATATTTAGCTTAAGTAAGT
>QIJI01000037.1 GCA_003231795.1 Gammaproteobacteria bacterium | reverse complement strand
GCAATTATAAGATTTGCACTTGATCCATCCCTATGACCGAGAATCATTCGGCGCCTCGTCGTCCCACTCTACTCGTTATTCTGGACGGCGTCGGCGTTAATCCCGATCCAACGCACAATGCCTTAGCGCTGGCCGACACTCCCAATTTTGATCGCTATTTCAGCGAATATCCAATGACCACACTGGAGGCTTCGGGTCGGGGCGTAGGATTACCGCCCGGACAGATGGGTAACTCCGAAGTGGGCCATATGACCATTGGCAGTGGCACCATAGTCAAACAGGTTCTGGTGCGCATCGACGATGCGATAGAAGATGGCAGTTTTAATCACAATCCCGAACTGGTGGCTGCGGTTCTGGCTGCCAAATCTGCACAGCGACCCTTGCATCTGGCCGGACTGGTATCCGACGGCGGCGTGCATAGTCATATCGACCATGTCATTGCCCTGATTCGTCTGTGTCATCGACATCAGGTGGTCCCGCAACTTCATATGATTACCGACGGGCGCGATACCGCGGCACAGGCAGCGCTCGATGATCTGCCCGCGCTGGAGAAAGTGCTACAGGATTGTGATGGCCATATTGGCACTTTATGTGGTCGTTACTATGCCCTCGACCGGGATCAACGCTGGGATCGGGTTCAGCTGGCCTGGAATAACATGGTGTATGGCAGTGGCCGTGAGGCTGAGCTGGCTGCTGCTGCGATCCAACAAAGTTACGACGACGGCGTTAATGACGAGTTTATTTTACCCGTACGTTTCCCCGGACTGGAACCGGTGCAAACCGGGGATTCGATCGTTTTCTTTAATTTTCGCAATGATCGCGCGCGTCAGATTTGTGCGGCCTTTGCGCTGGACGAGTTCAACGGGTTCGACCGTGGCGCGGACTTTGAACCCGTTACCGTCACCACGATGACTTATTATGAAGCGTCGCTTGAAGCGCCGGTCGCATTTGCGCCAATGCCACCCGAGATCACTTTAGCTGAAATAATCAGCGATGCCGGCCTGCGACAATTGCATTGCGCCGAAACCGAAAAGTATGCGCATGTAACATTCTTTTTCAACGGCGGTCGCGAAGCTCCCCATGCGGGAGAAGATCGAAAGCTGATCGATTCTCCCAAGGTTGCAACCTATGATCTAATGCCGGAAATGAGCGCTGCAGAAGTTGCCGATGCGGTTGTAGCTGCGCTGCAATCGGGGCAACATGCGTTCATTGTGGTCAACTTTGCCAACGGTGATATGGTTGGGCATACCGCCAAACGCGCAGCCGTGATTGAGGCGGTCGAGGTGCTTGATCGAGAAGTCGGACGCGTCCTGGACGCGGCAGTGGCCTGTAAATACTCGGTTGTTTTAACGGCTGATCATGGCAATTGCGATGAAATGGTTGATCCTGTTAGCGGTAAACCGCAGCCGCAACATTCTAATCACCCGGTTCCTTGCCTGATTATCGACGACCAGGTGACGGATCTGCTTGATGGCGGCAATTTGTCGGCAATTGCGCCGACGGTTTTGCAATTAATGGGTATTTTGCAACCCGAATCCATGTCCGGGCAATCGGTTATCAATGACCCTTGGTCGAATTAGCCTTGATTGGATCCGAATTATTAGCAATGATTGTGGATTGAATGATTGCTGATTGGGAGTTTGGGCTACTAGATGGCTAGCTTATTGGAAACACTGGAGGACATCACGCTGTTCCGCGGGATGAGTGGAGACGACCTCGACGGTGTTGTCTCGCATACCGTTATTCGACAATTTCCCAAAAACACCGTTATTGTCAGCCAGGGCGATGACACCGATTCCTTCTATGTGATACTGAAGGGCAAGGTCGATGTGTTCCTGCAAAACGACAAGGGCAAGGAAATCATTATCAATACCCTGGGTGAACGCGAAACCTTCGGCGAGCTGGCACCGCTGGGTGGGATTCCCCGCCAGGCCAGTATTATTACTACTGAAGATTCCACCTTTGGCATAATCTCGCGTCAGGTATTCATGGATACCTTGCTCGCCAAGCCGTCGGTGAGCATGCAGATTATCGACCTGTTAATTCACCGTATTCAGGATTTAACCGAAGAGGTGAGTAGTCTTGCGCTGGAAGACGTATATAACCGGGTGGTTAGAGTACTTTACAAACATGCAGAAGAAGTCGGTGACAAGCTGATAACCGAAAAACTGACCCAACAGGATATCGCCAGTCGAGTCGGTGCGACTCGAGAAATGGTGCATCGGATTCTGAAAGAACTGAAAACCGGTGGTTATATCTCGATCGAAGGCAAACACATCACAATTGAGAAAAAGTTACCCCCGGGTTGGTAAAGCCGCGGTAGCATGAAAGTGCTACCATAACGCCATTTTTTACAGGGGTTTCGAAAAGTGGCGGGTCACAGCAAATGGGCGAATATTCAACATCGTAAAAAGGCGCAGGATGCCAAACGCGGTAAGTTGTTCACTCGTTTGATTCGGGAAATTGTAGTCGCCGCCAGGGCGGGGGGTTCAGATCTCGATTCCAATCCATCACTGCGAACCGCGGTGGACAAAGCCAAGTCGCAATCAGTGCCGAAAGACGCGATCGATCGCGCGGTTAAACGCGGTGCCGGTGAGCTCGACGGGTCAGACTACGAGGAAATCAGATACGAAGGATATGGGCCTGCCGGGATAGCTTTTATCGTCGATTGTCTGTCCGATAATCGTAATCGCACCGTCGCGGAGGTACGCCATGCCTTCAGCAAGGCGGGTGGCAATCTCGGCCAGAGCGGCTCTGTTTCCTATCTTTTTACCAGTGTCGGAGTATTGCTCTATTCACCTGAACAGGATGAAGACACTATTATGGAAGCAGCCCTGGAAGCAGGAGCTGAAGACATCATCGTGGCTGAAGATGCAAGTATCGAAGTGCTAACCGCTGCCGAAGACTATGTTGCGGTCAAACAGGCGATGACCGATGTCGGTCTGGAACCGGAAGAATCCGATCTGACCATGCGAGCATCAATCAACACCGAAGTCGACCTGGAGGACGCACAAAAGATATTATGTCTGGTTGATTTGCTGGAAAGTTCGGACGATGTTCAGGAAGTTTATTACAACGCTGATATTCCCGAAGAAGCCTTCGAGCAAGAGGTTTGATGATAATTCTTGGGATAGACCCAGGGTCACGAATCACGGGCTTCGGCCTTATCGACAATCAGGCTGACCGCATCAAGTATATTTACAGCGGTGCGGTAAAAGTCGCGGGCAAAAGCCTGCCGCAGCGACTGGGACATATTTACACTGCAATCGAAGAAATAATCCGGCAGTATCATCCCGAGCAAATGAGCATCGAAAACGTCTTTATGTCACGCAACGCCGATTCCGCTTTGAAACTGGGGCAGGCGCGGGGTGCTGCAATCTGTGCCGGTTATCAGTCGGGGCTTGAAATCGCAGAATACGCGCCGCGTGAAATCAAGAAATCCGTCGTTGGCAGCGGTGCAGCCAGCAAAGAACAGGTGCAACATATGGTAAAACGCCTTCTCGGAATCAGGCAGGCGTTACAGGCAGACGAAGCCGACGGTTTGGCGATTGCTATCTGCCATGCACAATTTTATGCTACCCAGCAGAAAACCGGTCTCGAGGCCAGTTTATTCAAACGCAGGAGGACCCGGCGAAGATGATCAGCCGTCTGACAGGATTACTGGCCGCCAAGCGGGCACCGCAAATACTGATTGATTGCAATGGAGTCGGTTACGAAGCCGATGTTTCAATGACGACCTTTTACCAGTTACCCGAAGTGGGTGAACAGGTTTCGGTCTGGACCCATTTACTGGTCAAAGACGACTCCCACAGCCTGGTCGGCTTTATCCAGGAACGCGAGCGCAAACTGTTTCGGCAGTTGATTCGAATTAGCGGTGTCGGTCCGAAAATGGCGCTGACTATTCTTTCCGGTATCGATGAACAACAATTTGCAATTTGTGTGTCGAATAGTGACATTGCGATGTTGACACGCCTGCCAGGGGTCGGTAAAAAAACGGCCGAACGTCTGATCATCGAGATGCGTGACAAAATTGATACTATGATACTCGATTCACCT
>QIJI01000095.1 GCA_003231795.1 Gammaproteobacteria bacterium | reverse complement strand
ATGGATTGTTGTTTGAACCTGGCGGGCATCGCTACGGGGTTTCGATCTGGACCAAACCACAGTCTGTCGAACTGGAAGTGAAAATAAAAGATGAAAAGAACCGGTTTTTGCTCGAACAGATGGGCAGTGACAGCGTAACCTGCTATCAGCAGATGGTTTCACAGATGTCACAGAACGCAACCGGGCTGATCACCGATGATGCCTGGTATTTGTCAATCGTCGGCATAAACCCGGAGTTTCAAGGTCAGGGATTCGGCCCGGGTCTGATCACTGAGGTATTACAAGAGACGGATCGCTTACGCTTACAGACTTACCTGGAAACCTTCAGCACTCGCAATATGTCTTTTTACCGGCGCCTCGGTTATGACACTGTGGCGTCTTTTTACGAACCAACCTCTCAGTCAGAGTACTGGCTGATGGCTCGGAACTTTCCTGGAAATCAGGTGGAGCATTCTGCATGACCAGTCTCGAAAATATGGAGGGCGGCTGTCAATGCGGTAACATCCGTTATCGCATCAACGCCAGCCCACATATCCTTTACACCTGCCACTGCAGTGATTGCCAGAAACAGTCCTCCAGTGCCTTTGGTATGTCGCTGATTGTCGACACGGCAGCCGTCGAGTTTGTCAACGGCGATGCCGATCTCAAATTCTGGGATACTCGTGGCGGCGATGGAAAATTAAAGCGTTGCGCATTTTGTCCCGACTGTGGCACACGCCTGTACCACGGCAGCGAAGATGACCAGCAGATCAGCATCAAGGCCGGTAGTCTCGATGATACCAGCCAACTACAACCGATCGCACATATCTGGTTACGCAGCGCGCAACCCTGGGTTGTGTTCGAACGTGATAAATTTCATTGCTTCCAACAGGAACCAGATAATGAAGAAGCCCTGGCACAGCAATGGCAAAAGCATACTTTGAATCGTTAAATGGCGAAGTCAGGCCATTGCAGTATTTCCCCGCAGGGCCGGTAAAAAAGGTTACGCCCTGTTCGAGAGTCCCGAACAATACCCACAACATAAATGGAAGCCCTATTTTATAAAGGTAATCGAGCAAGTCAGGTGACAACAGAAATCGAAGTTATTTTATTTGATCTGGGCGGGGTTTTGATTGAGCTCGGAGAAAGCCCGTTTAATCTCGACTGGGTTGATCCCGGCAACCACGAAACGACTAGCAACTGGCATCTTTCATCGGCCAATATGGGTTTCGATAAAGGGCTGATATCGGCACAGAGTTTTGCCCGTGCTTTTAAAGCCGACCTGAAACTAAATGCCAGCCCACAGCAAATTATTGACCATTTCAGAAATTGGCCAATAGGCCCCTATAATGGTGTACACAAATTATTGCAGTCGCTGCGCGCGCAATATCGGATCGCAATACTGACCAATACCAACGCGCTACACTGGCCGCGAATCGTAGATGAATTTGATCTGATTGCCGAGGCGGAGCAGGTCTTCGCCTCGCATCAACTTGGCATGATTAAACCGGAAGTCGAAATTTACCAACATGTCCTTGCGCAACTGGAAGTTGCACCGCAGCGAGTATTATTTCTCGACGACAATCAGAATAATATCGACACGGCGCAGCAACTTGGCTTACAAGGTCTGCAGGTCAAAGGATTCGAAGCGGTGCTGGCAGGACTTAAGACTATGGAAATCGAATACTGAGCATGCATGTATTAATCGACCTCGACGGCACCCTGACCGATTCCAAACCCGGAATCGTTGCCTGCCTCCGGCATGCACTGGAGCAACTGGAAGTCGGAATCGATGACGATTTCGATCTGGAACCATATATTGGTCCCCCGCTACGTGATGTATTCACAAGCCTCTGCGGTGATATCGATTCTGAACAGGCGATCCGAATATACAGGGAGCGATTTTCTACGACTGGTTTATATGAAAACAGTGTTTACGATGGCATCGAAGCATGTCTCGAAAAACTGAGCGCGCGTGCGGAATCGCTGTATGTCGCCACTTCGAAGCCAACGATTTACTCGGAACGAATCATTTCACATTTTGGGCTAGATCAATATTTTAAAATGATTTATGGCAGCCATCTGGACGGCAGGCTGGGCAATAAAGCGGAGTTGTTAAGTCATTTACTGCAACGGGAAAATATCAGCGCGTCGGACACAGTTATGATTGGCGATCGTAAGTTCGATATCACCGGTGCCCGGTCAAATTCAATTCGCTCGATTGGTGTGCTGTGGGGATATGGCAGCGAACAGGAATTGCGCGATGCAGGTGCTGACGATCTATGTCGCCACCCCGATCAGCTTTACCGGTGCCTGTTTGGTTAGGCGAGCAAAAAATGTAACATTTAGTATTCGATATCGACGGCACTTTGATACAGTCGCAACTGTTCGATACCGAATTGATCCTGACAGGGCTCAGACTTTAACAATTTTGGAAAACAGCATGACGGTTGAAAAGGTTCGCTTACAAGGTTTACGAATTAGCGTTTACACCCGTATCGCGCGACTCGTGATGGAAGAGAAGCAGGTTGCCTATGCGCTCGAAGAAGTAGACCCCTTTGCCGATGGCGGACCGCCCCGGGAATACCTCACACGACATCCCTTCGGCATGATTCCGTGTTTGTTACGCGGTGATTTCTGCCTTTACGAAACCACCGCGATAACCCGTTACATCGATGAAGCCTTTCCAGGCCCGTCTTTGCAGCCTGCAACCGCACAGGGCCGCGCCCGTATGAACCAGATTATCAGTATTCTGGACAGCTACGCTTATCGGCGCATGGTCTGGGACGTTTATGTAGAACGCGTTTATGTACCGACCGAGGGCGGTCAATCCGACGAGACGGTTATTGCCGGGGCACTACCGGTTATTTCCAAAGTACTGGAGCAACTCGAAATCTTTTTGGGCGATTCTGATTTTCTGGCGGGGTCGAAGCTGTCACTGGCCGACTGCCACGCCTTTCCAATGCTGGTATATTTTGTCGAAACCCCGGAAGGAAAGGAAATGTTCGCAGCTCACCCAAAGCTACAACGCTGGATGAAAGCTATGCAATCCCGCAGTTCGGTTCAGGCAACTGGATTTGAAGCTGGATGAGTGCTTTCCGTTATCTTGTAATTTATACGACCGGCATTTGAGGACGATGGCATGCTTGATACATTCGAGGTAGATACCGACCTGGAAGTTCGATTCAGACAATACTGGCTGGCAACCTTTTTCCTTTGCATCCCGCCACTACTGGCAATTGATCAGGGCCCGCGATGGTTAGCCGGCGACCTCAGTATGGGCGAAACACTGGGCCTGCTTATCGGCCTTCTACTGCCCGCTCTGGGGGCCTATTATTTCTTCGAGTTCGGCCGTTTCACATTTTCAAGGCGCGACAATATTTTTCGCTGGCGTTGGCGAAACCTGCTCAGGAAAGACAGCGGTGAAGTAGCCTTGGACCGTATAGTGAAAATCCGCCGCGATGCGCTCGAAGCCAGCGACTTGCATAGCTGGAATAATTCATATCGCCTGATCGCAATTCTCGACAACGGTCAGATCGTGCCGTTGACACGCAGTTACTCAGCACAACACGGCAAAAAACTGGATCAGATAGTCGATCAGCTACGCGACTATCTGGGTCATTTTGTCGCCATAAGCTAACCCTCAACCAAGGTGATGGAAGTGAGTGAAACTCAAGGTAAACAAGATATGAATCTGATTCGAATTGCGGCATTTGCCGACGGGGATAAAGGCGGCAACCCGGCTGGCGTACTCATTGCCGATAACCATCCAGCCGAATCGGAGATGCGACGCATTGCTGCGGATGTCGGTTATTCTGAAACCGCCTTTGCTGAGCCGACAGGTGACGCATGGCGGGTTCGCTATTTTTCGCCCGAATCCGAAGTTCCGTTTTGCGGACACGCCACGATTGCTCTCGGCGCAGCCCTTGCACTCGAAAAGGGCAACGGCGTTTTTAACCTCAAACTAAACGAAACCGATATTACCGTTGAAGGTAAGCAGGAGGGAGACGCCCTGACAGCGGCGTTACAATCCCCTCCCACCCGCAGCGAGCCGATGGGTGATGCTTTGCTTGACGAAGTCCTGGCGATGTTCGGTTAC
>QIJI01000236.1 GCA_003231795.1 Gammaproteobacteria bacterium | reverse complement strand
TTAAGCGAAGTTTGTGACGCGCCAAGAAAGGATGCGCAAATCGCCGGCGATGCACCAAACAGGTACGGAACCAGCCAACCGAAGCGCTGCAAGTTTCGAATCATTCCCATATAAGCCTCGTTGATGAACGCAGTACGATCGACCTGATCGCCGATCAGTGATTGATACAGATTCCAGAATTCATCGGGATACGAATAATTGAAATGGACTCCGGCAATGGCCTGCATCATGCGCCCGTAGCGATGACCCAAACCGCGGCGATAGGCCGTTTTCATTTGTGCCGCATTGGAACTCCCGTAGCGCGCAAGCGGTATGCTGTCATCGCCTTCTACCACGCAGGGCATGCTGGTAGCCCACAGAATTTCGTTTTCGAGCTTGCTATAGACGAAGCGATGGGTGTCATCGAGAAAGGCGAGGGTGTCGCTGAAGCGGTTAAACGGTGCTGTCACCAGTTCCATCAATGCCTCGGAATAATCCGTGGTAATGTTGGGATGCGTTAGCGGGGAGCCCAGCGCGGATGGATGCGGGGTTTGCGCGATGCTACCACCGACTGCAACGCGCAGACTTTCCTTTTCCAGGCCAACCTTACGCCCACGCAAGGCCTCTCTGACGTCGCTGGTTAATAGCTGTGCGACGCGTTTTTCAATATTTAGATCCAAGCGTATTCCAGGTCTTGATTTCGATGGTGCAATTTTGCATCAGTCGAAGGATAAAGTGAATACAGTTTGTGGATATCTATGGTTGCACTTGCGGGAAAAATTCGCGCAATTCGATATTGATGCGGCCATTATTACCGATGATAATTACCGACACCCAACCAGGAGATATTGATGATAGTAAAATCCCTTGAGCAACTAATTGGCACAGACCGAGATGTAAGAGGATCAGTCTGGGCGAGCCGTCGTTTCCTGCTAGCCGAGGATGGTGTCGGTTTTACCCTGACCGAAACATCGCTAAGCGCCGGTGCCGAACAGGTTTTGTGGTACAAACATCACATCGAAGCAAATTATGTGATCGAAGGCGAGGGTGAGGTTGAGAACATGGCTACCGGGGAACGTTATGCGCTCAGCCCCGGTACCGTCTATACGCTCGATCAGCATGATAAACATTGTCTGCGATGTTTTACCGATATGCGTCTGGTATGTGTATTTACCCCGGCGCTAACGGGTCGCGAAACTCATGATGCGGATGGCTCCTACGAGCCGGCAGTTGATTAGTCCCAAATCTCGAAACTAAGCCATGGAAAACATCGAATCCGGTTTCGTTGAAACCGGACTCCAATCTGTCAGTCTTGCGCAGGCGTTTGTGGTATCGGCGTTGTCGGGTGTGGCATTGACTTCATTGTTTAGCTGATCATCAGGAGTTACGAGAATCGATTAATCGCCGCTCACGCGGCTCGCACCAGGCGGTCGAGGTTTTTCAGAGTCTGGATACAGGCTTGTGCTGCTTCTCGGCCTTTTATCTTGAAGTGCTCGCTGAAAAACGAATCGTGTGCATCCGTTTCCTGAAATTGATGCGGTGTTAAAACAACTGACAGGATCGGCACCTCGGTTTCAAGCTGGATTTGCATCATCGCATCAAGCACCGTACTGGCGACAAAATCGTGCCGGTAGATACCCCCGTCGACGATAAACCCCGCAGCCACGATGATGGCATAGTTTTGCGATCCGGCCAGCAGTTTGGCCTGTAACGGAATTTCCAGACTGCCGGGTACGCTGAACAGTTCAATCTGTGAATCGGTAAGGCCCGACGCGGCACATTCCTGGCTAAAAGATGAGTAGGCCTGGCTCACGATATGTTGATGCCAGCAGGCCTGGATAAAGGCAATTTTTTTGCCCTCGGTCAATAACCGGATTTCTTGATTATTAATCTTGGCTTGATTTTGACTCATGGACTGATCCTCTTGCATAAATAACAGGATCAGGGCGACGGGAGGGTTTTACAAAGAAATTCACGCAAAACAGATTTTCCCATTCTCTATCGTCCGGACTATAACCGTCGGCTTCGGAATTTAACCGAATCTGCTGTCCTGCCGATCTTGCGATCCGCAGCGCTCGCGGGCTTGTGTCGTTTGTGGTTATTTGACCACGGAGACACTTACCGCCGGTGGGGAATCACACCCCGCCCCGAGAAGGTTGCTACTGGTAGCGCAGGTGAGTATACGGAAATAAACGGAAATAAACGGAAATGTTATAGGTAACCATTTCGATTAGAAATCGAATCGCAGGCCGATACTGATTTCGTCACCCGTGGGGATGTTATCGAATCCTCCGGCTGGCACTGTAGTGGTAGTGGCTGCGTTAACCAACTCATCATCTTCAAGCTCGGTACTACGCAAAGCAAATTCTACCCAGTAGCGTAGATTTTTATCGAACTTGTATTGATAGCCGAACGCGGTACTGGTGCCGCTGTCGTCGACAAAACCATTTTCGAAAATGGCATGGCGGAGTCTGATGCTATAGTTGGCGTCAATCAGGTAACTAATACCGAGTACTGTAGTGTCGATTTTATCCGCGCCCAGCGAGACACTGTCTATCGATTCGGACTGCAGCATTGCGTAGAAAGATATCTTTTCCGTTTTGTACTTTGCCGCCAACTGCAGGCTGCTATA
The DNA here is from genome assembly GCA_003231795.1 of Gammaproteobacteria bacterium. Taxonomy (GTDB): domain Bacteria; phylum Pseudomonadota; class Gammaproteobacteria. The sequence continues at coordinate 1,470 of QIJI01000236.1, read as the reverse complement.
GCCATCAAATGCAGGGTCAAGCGAATCGTCAGCAATTTCGTGATGTGCGATTCCTAACTCCAGCCCACCGGCAAGGTATCGTGCTGTCAGATTATAATAATCAATCGTATTGCCATTATTGTCACCATCACTCATGTAACCATTCAGTCGAGAGCCGTCTCCTCCCAGCATCAACGTGGAACCCCATTGAAAATTACCCAGCCTGGCGGACTTGTAGACAATAATGTTGTTCATCCGATGATATGGATCACGGGAGGTTATGATACTGACATCATTGAATCCGCCGCCGACCAGCCGATTTGTCCAGAACCAGGATGCATTCCACTGTTTCCCGATAGTCAGATTGCCCCAGGGTGCGCTTAAGCCGACCCAGGAATGTCGACTACGGAAGCTGCCGTCATCCTCGAGGTTTCCTTCGTCTGCAAACAATCGCAATTCGATTCTGTATATTACACTGGTGTCTTCCAACGAATTTACAGGAACCTTACCCAATATTCCGACCCGCGAAAGCTCATCGGTAATTTTAAAGTCTTGCATATCGTCTGAGCGACTTTCTTCACTGAGTGCAAGTCGAAACGAACCGTAAGCAGTAAAGCGGGGATCCTTAAGCGGGGTGGTAGATTCCTGCGCAATTGCCAATCCTGAAAGGAGCAAACCGGCTACAATCAGACAGACAAAATTCGCATTTTTAGCAAGCATGCAATTCCAAATTCGCAGTCACAAATCTAGCGACCCAGATGGGCCAGTGCCTGATCGAGGTCAGCGATCAAGTCCTCGATATCTTCTATCCCGGCAGAGTAGCGCACCAACCCCTCGGGAATACCCGCTGCGGCGCGCTCTTCAGCGCTGCATTCGACATGACTGGTGGTCACCGGTGGACCAACCACGGTTTCAACGCAACCGAGATTAGCCGCCATATGCGCGTATTTCAGTTTGGGCAGGAATATTTTGATTGCATCGAGCCCGCCTTTTACCGAGAAGCTCAGCATGCCACCGAAGCCGCGCATTTGTTGACAGGCGACATCGTGGTTTGGATGCGATTCGAGGCCGGGATAGTTGACCTGTTCCACTGCCGGATGATCGTTCAACCAGCGCGCAATCGTCATGGCATTTTGATTTTGACGTTCGACTCGCAGCTTCAGTGTCTTCATACCGCGAATAAAACTATAGGCATCCATTGGTGCGAGTGTCGCGCCGTTGATTTCACGATAGTGGTACACCTGTTTGACCAGCGCCGTGTTACCACAGATCACCCCACCGAGCGCATCGGCGTGGCCGCCCAGATACTTGGATGCCGAATGCAGCACGATATCCGCACCTAGCTGCAAGGGGTTCTGGTTGATCGGGGTGGCGAAGGTATTGTCGACCACTACCAGCGCGCCGACCTTTTTGGCTGCTGCTGCCAGACGTTTTATATCTATAATCTTGATCGTCGGATTGGTGGGAGTCTCCAGGTACAAAACTTGACAA
>QIJI01000204.1 GCA_003231795.1 Gammaproteobacteria bacterium | reverse complement strand
CCAGGGTAACTATCCCTTTTTGTTCACCATCGTCAGCGATCAGCCTGACTTCCGGCGCGGTTATGTCTTCGTTTAAACGGCTCTGTTTATGATCTGCGATTAGAGACTCTCCCAATATTGCATAAGCATTGTTTTCCGCAAAAATTAATCCGGTCTGATAACCGGATTACTGTTTCATCAGATCGACAAATTTGTCGATCGCTAGTGTTCCCAGGTCTTCACCACACATTCCTGTTCGACCTCGCGATCACCGACCACGGCCATAAACGGAATGCGCTGCAAAGTGTGCTCGCGAATTTTAAACCCGACCTTTTCGTTTCTCAAGTCTGAAATGGCCCTGATTCCCTGATTTTTAAGCATTTTTTGAACTTTTTCGACATATGGTGCCTGTTTATCGGTGATATTCATCACAACCGCCTGAATCGGCGCCAACCAGGTTGGAAATTTGCCTTCGTAATGTTCGAGCAGAATTCCGAAAAAACGCTCCAGCGAACCGAACAAAGCGCGGTGCAACATGACCGGTCGATGACGCTCGCCATCTTCACCAATATAGGTAATATCGAAACGTTCTGGCAGGTTCATATCGACTTGCAAAGTACCACACTGCCAGTCACGACCGATCGCATCCCGCAATACAAATTCCAGCTTGGGCCCGTAAAATGCACCCTCACCGGGAAAAAATTTATACTCCCTGCCCATACTATCGAGCGCATTGGTTAGCGCGCCTTCGAGCTTGTCCCAGATTTCATCGCTACCGATTCGGTTTTCGGGTCGATCGGAGAATTTGATCACCACATCATCGAACCCGAAATCGCTGTAAATATCCAGGATCAGTTTGATTACATCGATACATTCCTGCTCCATTTGATCTTCGGTGCAGTAGATATGCGCGTCGTCCTGGGTGAAGTGACGTACTCGTAACAAGCCATGTAATGCCCCCGAGGGTTCGTAACGGTGCACTTTGCCGAACTCCGCCATGCGCAATGGCAGATCACGGTAGCTTTTGAGACCCTGGGAAAACATCAATACCGAACCGGGACAGTTCATCGGCTTCAACGCGAATACACGCCCATCCTCGGTCTGGGTAGAAAACATATGTTCGCGATAATTCTGCCAGTGCCCCGAGGTTTCCCACAGGCTACGGTCCATGACGTCAGGTGTATTGACCTCAATGTATCCCGCATCTTCCTGACGCTTGCGCATGTAATTGATCAGCAGGTTAAACAGCGTCCAGCCTTTCGCATGCCAAAACACGGACCCGGGTGCCTGTTCATCCAGATGAAACAATTCGAGATGCCGGCCAAGTTTGCGGTGGTCCCGCTTTTCAGCTTCTTCGAGTCGATGCAAATACGCGTTAAGTTGTTTTTTGTCAGGCCAGGCAGTGCCGTAAATGCGTTGTAACATTTCGTTGTTTGAATCACCACGCCAGTAAGCACCTGCGACTTTCATCACCTTGAATCCGTTCCCGAGTTTGCCCGTAGAGGGCAAATGAGGCCCGCGACAGACGTCAAACCAGTCACCCTGACGATATACCGATACTTCTTCGCCCTCGGGGATAATGTGTTTAATGATTTCGACCTTGTAAGTCTCACCGATATCGGCGAATGCCTTCATTGCATCGACGCGATCAAATACTTCGCGCTGAATCGGCAAATCGCGTTTAACGATTTCGTGCATGCGTTTTTCAATATCGATGAGGTCTTCTGGTGTGAACGCTTCTCCACGGGCGAAATCGTAGTAAAAACCATCCTCAATGGCCGGACCAATGGTGACCTGAGTCCCGGGATAGAGCTCCTGCACCGCCTGGGCCATCACATGGGCCGCGTCATGGCGCAACAGTTCGAGCGCTTCATCGTCGCGACTGGTTACGATCGCTACAGTGGCGTCATTCTCGATGATGTAAGCAGCATCGACCAGGGTACCATCCACCTTACCAGCCAGCGTTGCTTTGGCGAGTCCGGGACCGATATCTGCAGCGATATCCAAAACCGAAACAGGATTGTCGAATTGACGGTTTGACCCGTCAGGAAGGGTTATCTGAGGCATTATGTTCTCCAGTGGTGACCCCTACCAAAGGCCACATGTATAATATTGGTAGTCGCGAGTGGATTCGAACCACCGACCCCCACCATGTCAAGGTGGTGCTCTAACCAACTGAGCTACGCGACTGTAAATCTTTTCAAAGAATCCACTACGTGGATTGACTCGGGCATCCTGCCCTCGGCCCTACGGGCCGCGCTACACGCGCCGCTAAATCGCTCCCGGCGATTTTGTCGAACCACCGACCCCCACCATGTCAAGGTGGTGCTCTAACCAACTGAGCTACGCGACTGTAAATTCAGGCCGAGTATTCTACCGCAGTAAACTAACTAATCAACTGCCCCGGGATCCAAATTTAACGGGATCGAGAGAGATTGGTCTATCTTATTAAATTATGTGCTATAAAAACAAAAGTCATCTCGGATGCGATGGCTACAGTTCCTTAAAGTTCTCGCTGACAGCAAGCTTAACGAGATCGAATAAATCCTTCTTCTTCTGAATATCCCGACAAATCCAATCTGGTCCGGTGCTAGTTGGCGAAAAATCCGATCATCTTGGCGACGCCGTATGCAAATTCGGATTCAAGTGGGAATGACAGCATGCCCATGACGGTGTAATCCATCAGCCATGGCATCAGATAAAAGCGAACCATAAAAAAGAACCAGGCCACGTAAATCGGTATCACGGGCTGAATCAGAAAGGATGGCGTAATCGGGGAAAATATTTTCAAAACCGGATTCGTCGATCGCACAAAAAATCTCATGAAAAAGAAGTTGCTGTCTTCGGGCAGAAATATCCCCATGGCAAAGCGCCCGATCAGGGTCCACATCACCACGCCGAGCAGATAGTCGGTAATAATTACCCAGATTGGAAAACCTTCAATCACGTTTGTAATCCTCTAATCACTTATTTTCAATCGGCTGACAGTATACTTATTTCACCTCACGAAATAAGCTTTCCATCACCTCAACTTTCAACCTTAAGGAGCGAGCTGCGCTCGCAGTCGGTGACGGGATACCGCGGTCCGACTTATCGGCTTCCGCCTGGATAACACCCTGGAAATGAATTTTTCCAAAGCTCGTTTGTGACGCTGTAAATCGTGCAAAAGCAAGGTACAAGCGGTGTTCGAATATTTGCTGGCATTATACAAGATCCCCCGCCTGCGCGAGGATGACGCATGTTCAATTTGAACTATTTGTGGCGTCCTGAGATGGGTAAGAGCAAGGCGGATTTTTAAGCAATACCGCGAGCAGTACAGACCGTACGCGAACGGTTTGCTTAAAAATCCAACGCGGCTATTGCCCATCTCAGGGCGTCACAAAGAAAAAAGCCGGGCTTTTGGGCCCGGCTGGAATAAGTCCTGCTTTATTATTAGTGTGAAGAATCCAGCACTGTGTCACCACGCGGTATACGAATTTCGTCTACCATGGCCTGAGTCTCTGCATCCGGTTCCGGCGTCATCAACGACACCACGACCATCAACACCAGACTCACCGGCATACCAATCATAGCAAAACGCAAGCTGTCGATACCGATCCATATATCCATTCCACCCCACTGGATCATGTACAGGTACCAGGTGCCGACGAGGAACCCGCCAGCCATACCGGCCAATGCACCCTGGCGATTCGCGCGCTTCCACCAGATGCCCAGTACAATCGGGAAGAACAGCCCAGAGGCGGCGAAATCAAATGCCCATGCCACCGCTCCTAGTATACTGGTCAGTTTCAGACTCGCGACGAATGCGGCTGCCGCACCAATTGCGAGTAGCAATATACGCGCGACCAGCAGACGTTTCTTGGTTTCCGCTTTCGGATCGATGATCTTGTAGTACAGATCGTGAGACAAAGCGTTCGCGATTGCGAGCAGCAAACCATCCGCAGTTGACATCGCTGCCGCCATACCACCTGCAGCCACGAGGCCGGAGATAACGTACGGCAGGCCTGCTATTTCAGGTGTTGCCAGCACCACGATATCGCCGCGCATGAAGAACTCGTTGAGCTGCAATATACCGTCAGCGTTGGCATCGATAATCTGCAAAAATCCGACATTACTCCACTTCTGAATCCAGTCCAGCGCCTGTACGTCGGCAATCGACTTGCCGATGATACCGGTCGCGAGATTAGGATCGAGAATTTGCAGCTTGGTGAAAGTTGCCAGCGCGGGTGCGGTGAAGTACAGCAGGAAGATGAACATCAGCGACCAGGCCACCGATTGACGTGCTGCTTTCACCGATGGTGTGGTGAAGTAGCGCATCAGGATGTG
>QIJI01000492.1 GCA_003231795.1 Gammaproteobacteria bacterium | reverse complement strand
CTGCGTAAGCACCTAGTTGCATCGGGTAGGCAACTCGGTCTCCTGTTAGCAGATTTTCGACACCGGGCCCAAGTGCTTCGACCACGCCAACTCCTTCCATACCTATTACCGCAGGCAAGTCACCGATTGGGTACATGCCGCTGCGACCATAGACATCGATATAGTTCAGACCGCAGGCCGTCTGGCGCAGGCGAACCTGACCTTCGGCGGGATCACCGACTTCGATGGACTCCCATTGCAAAACCTCCGGACCGCCCGTTTGATGAATTCTGATTGCTTTGGTCATGATCGAACATCCTCCCAAGTATCTTTAAAAGGAACTGACCTTGCACGAAATAATGCCCTGGATCAAGTTGTGGCAGGTTGAAATCTCAGAGACATTAAAACAACTCCAATAACCAGAACAATACCGCCCCACTGGGTGATACTGAGCAATTCATTGAGAACCAGAAAGGCAAGTAAGATCGATACCACCGGTTCCAGGTTCAGCAGGAATGCAGCGCGCGCAGCCGGCAGCCGAGCCAGTGCCTGAAACTGGCTCAGTATTGCGATCAGGTAAAACAGAGTTGCCGCGATCAGCGCAATATTTCCTTTCATGCTTACGGGTAATACCAGTTGCCCTGGCATTAGCGGCAGAATTAACACAAGCCCGATTGCGTTGACCCAGAAAGTCATCAGTAATGGCGACATCCGGGGTGCAATTCGAGCGCCGCAGATGAAGGTAAAAGCAGCGCCAAAACTTGCCATTGCCACCAATAGAATACCCTTCGGGTCGGTAGTCAAATCACTGCCGGACAGGGCCAGGTAGAGGCCAATGAAGGCACAGGCAAAAAGGCAGACTAGTAGACCTGAGGCTTGCAATTGCCGCCTGAAAATCGAATAAATCAGCACCTGCAATGGATAAGTATAGAGAATCAGGACAGCCAGGCTAACCGATATGCTTTCGACCGAAAGCAGGTAGCAGATCATTGCGCCGGACCAGATTAGACCCACAAGAAGTAGACCCTGACGTTGCGCTTTTGCTACGGCGAAGTTTTCGCGACGTATAATCAGAATTAACCCGAACACCAGTGTGGAAATCAAAAAACGGATTAACATCAGCGTCATGGCATTACTGCCATCGCTATATGCGATCTTGGCCTGGGTGGTGATTGAACCGAGACCGGCGGCGGTCACCAGCGCAAAAATAATTCCACCTTGTCGGTAGGTCATTGAAATAGTACTAGTCCGGAAATTTCATAAATTTGCGCGAAGATCGCGCAGAATTTATGAATTTTCCGGGCGAGTGGTCGATTAACACAGGATTTTTTTTCTTTCCGGATCGTAGATTGCGCCTTTGACAACGGTAGCCGGGCTTTGCTCGCCAAACGATTCGACCCTAAATTCGTGGTTGTCGAGTACATCTACCGGCAGGTATGCAAGAACCAGGCTGTTACCGGTAGAGTAGCTGAAATTCCCGCTGGTGGCTTGCGCTACCACTTCGCCATCGGAGAATATGGCTTCCCCACCAAAAACTGGTAGCGGATTGTCGAGTACAAGGCATACGAGTTTCCTGCGAACACCTTGCTGCTTGATTTTGGCAAGTGCCTCGGCTCCGACAAAGTCTCCTTTGTGCCAGTCAATCAGGAATTGCAATCCCGCCTCGAAAGGGTTGTAGTCAGGAGAAATGTCGACGCCCCAGGCAAGGTATCGTTTTTCCAGACGTAAACTGTCGATCGCGCGGTATCCTATATTCATGATATTGAACTCCTGACCTGCTTTTTGTAATTCCTCGTAGGCATACTGCATGTACTCGGATGATATATAGAGCTCCCAGCCCAGTTCGCCGATATAAGTGACGCGGTAGGCGAGTGCAGGCGCGTAGCCAATCCTGATATCTTTTGCAGACATGAAAGGAAAGGCCTCATGACTGACATCTTCGTCACAGACTTTTTGCAGCACTTTACGCGCCAGCGGCCCTGCCAGGTTGATCACGCCATGGCCTGAGGTAATATCCCGTATGGTTACCAGATTACTTTCTCTTGCGCTGGTTCTGGACAGGTAAATTGTCAGATTACTTTCGATCCAGTGCCGATCTCTAACACCCAGACCGGATCCAGTGATCAGCCAGAAGCAATCAGACGAGCGACGAATGATGGTAACGTCGGCTTCGATGCCACCACGTTTGTTACACAGTTGTGTGTAGGTTGCTGTACCGGGGTTCCTGTCAACATTGGCAACGCAGAGGTATTGTAGAAAACCACAGGCATGAGGTCCGCTAATTTCAAATTTGGTAAACGACGACATGTCGATCAATACCACCGCTTCTCGCGCAGCCCGATGCTCACGACCGATGGTGATGTCCTGTTGTGGTCGATCAAATCCGAGGACGTCTTGCTGCGGGATATCACCAGCAGCAAACCAGTTGACGCGTTCCCAGCCGAATTTTGAACCGAATACTGCACCCTGTTGATTCAGAGTTTCGTAGAGCGGGCTGCGTCGCACTGCGCGAGCTGACTCAAGTTCTTCGCCGGGCCAGTGAATCGCGTAATACTTGCTGTAACTTTCAACCGCGCGTTCATGCAAAAAACGTTGGCCCGCATGCAAAGGGCCGAATCGACGGATGTCGAAAGGCCATAAATCGAGCCCGGGATCACCTTCGAGAATCCAGTTCGCGATGGCCTTGCCAGCGCCACCAGAGGCGGCAATTCCGGATGTGAACGCACAGGCGCTGAAAAAATTATTCAACCCTGGGACAGGGCCCATAATAGGTTCACCATCTGGCGAGATGGGAATGGGTCCATTGACGATGCTGCGCATGCCGAGTTCACCGAGAATCGGAATACGATGCATTGCCGGTTCGAAAAATTCCAGCAGGCGATCCATATCCCCATCAAACAGATGGCGCTCATTCTGCCACGGGAAGCCTTCGACTGGATTGACTTTCCGGGTTAGCTTTTCCCATCCGCCGATGGCCAGTGCGCCGGGTTCCGGTTTGGCATAAAAACCGCCGTCGGGATCCCGTAGTGCTGGTAAGCCTGCCGGAATAAGATCTGATTTCTCGGTAACCAGGTATTGATGCTCGACCACAGCAGCAGGAATTTCAACCCCGGCCATCCATCCGACCTGGCGCGCCCAGAGTCCTGCGGCATTGACCACAGTTTCCACTTCGATGGTGGCTTCGTCGGTGACTACATGAGAGATTCGATCGCCATCACGCAGCAGCGACTTGACCATGGTCGCTTCGAAAATTCTGCCGCCGTTGGCGCGTGTGCCTTTGGCATAGGCCTGGGTCAGGCTGTTCGGGTCTATGTAACCGTCATCCGGAATAAAAGCGGCACCGATCAGATCGCTGGTTTCAATCAAAGGGTACACGTCACGGGCTTCGTTGGGTGTCAACATCTCCATCTCAAATCCGACGGCCTGCGCGGCAGAATAAGATTTGAGTAGCTCTTTCCAGCGATCTTGTGTCTGCGCAATTCTGAGGCTGCCGAATTTACGCCAACCCGGGTCCTGCCCGGTTTCATCGGCCAGCTTGTCAAACAGACGAACGCTATCGTTCATCAGGCTCATCAGATTTTGCTGTGAGCGAAACTGTCCGACCAGGCCGGCCGCGTGCCAGGTAGCACCTTCGGTCAAGCTGGATTTTTCCAGCAGCAACACATCTTTTTCACCAGAGCGTGTTAAGTGATACGCGATGCTGGTTCCGATGACGCCTCCACCGATAATAACAATGCGCGCGCTACTGGGTAGTGATGCCGTCATGAGCTGCCTTCTGGAAAGTTAGTTTTGTTTTTGTCGCCGCCGATTTGGACGTCGTTCACGTTTTGGGATCTGACTGCCGATGTTGGATCGCGTCCATCCCTCCTGCAGCATGGCGTCCCCAGCGACAAGACCATCGAATTCATTGCGAATACGGGCATCGACAGCGGCGTCAAAGGCGGCGGCATTGGGGGTCGAGAGAATATCAAAGGCCTTGTTCAAGGCGCGCTGATGTATCGTGGAACTCCCCTCCATTTCCCAAAGTTCGCGTAGCTTCCGGTCAGCCAGCTCGGGCATAAAGGTTGCCGTCAGCATGCGATCCAGGGTCGCAGGATTAGCCGCAAACATTCCCGCCGGGCCGGTTTCCTTAATTTCCTTC
>QIJI01000307.1 GCA_003231795.1 Gammaproteobacteria bacterium | reverse complement strand
CTATACACGCTACTGCAACATATCGACATGGCAGAAGATCAACTCGATATCCGGCGCTCGACCCGCAGCTTCGAGACCAGCGCGTTCAGCCGTTTTCTCTATATGAATATGAATTATCATGTCGAACATCACCTGTACCCGACGGTTCCGTTCCATGCATTACCGGCGCTGAACCAGGCGGTCAAAGATCAGGTACCCGAGCCCGATCCGGGTTTTTTTATCAGTAACTACCGCGTGTTGAAAACCATACTCGCCCGCAGCCTTGGTCGTGCACCGATGGTGAACCAGGGCAAATCTATTACCCTGACCCGACAGGAATAGCCATGAGCAATCCCGGACCCGACTGGTATCTGGTCGGCCCCACGGACGCACTCGATGAAGAGGACGTCATGCCTTATGACCGCGATGGCCACGAGTACGCTATTTACCATACGATCAATGGTTTCTTCGCCAGCGACGGCATGTGTACACATGAAGAAGAGCCACTCGCCGATGGCATCGTTATCGACAATGTGATCGAGTGCCCGCTGCATCAGGGTCGCTTTGATGTACGCAGCGGCAAGGCGTTAAGTGCGCCGGTTTGCGTCGACCTGAAAACCTTCGCAGTTCAAATTCACGACGAGAATATTTATATCCGGATTCCGCAGTAAATTTGAAGCAGGCTATCGCTTTGATGGTAAACCGGCAGCCTTAGGGCCAGTTAGTTAATTCACTGAGGCTGTCTTGCAGATTTTGATTGTCTGGATCGAGTTCCAGCGCTTTATTAATTGCCTGCATCGCAGCTTCACGCCGGCCCAGTTGCGCCAGGGTATAGGCATAGTTATTCCACAGCTCAGCCTTATCCGGGTCGATTTCAAGCGCCGTCAGGTAAGCGGCCTCGGCGGTTTCGAATTCACCTAGCGCATAGGCGGTATTGCCGAATCCACTATGCGCCAGCATGTTTCCAGGCCAACGGCGTAACGCGGTGTTATAAGCCTGGTAAGCGCTCCGGGTTTTGCCCACCTGTTCCATCGCAATCACCGTATCCAGATAAGCCTCCGCCCCGACCGAATCGGGAATTCGATCAGCGCCGACAATCGCGAGCGCCCAGAATCCAGCCCGCTTCCAGGTTTGTTCGAACACCGAAAAGGGTCTTAGTACTCTTGAATTCAGGCCCGAGCGCAAGATGACAACGCGTTCATAAAAGTCATAACCGACCACGACTTCGTAATGCCACACCGGGATCGAGTCCAGGCCCAGGTTTTGTAGTACGAACACCGGGTTACCGGCGGCAATTTCACGCAGAAGCGATTCGAGTGTTCCATCGAGTTGTACCGGTAACAGCTCAAATTGTCTCGTTGCCGACACGACCTCGGTTTGCAGGCTCCCTTTAAGACCGGGAATATAAATCAGATCAGCGATCTGGTCGGGATCTACCTCGATGCCCTGATAGTTAAAAATACTGGCCAGTGCAGCAGGACCACATTGATATTTCTTTTGTGGGAAAAAGGGTACTTCGGTTAGCTCCACCCGCGCCAGAATGTCGGGTGGATTGTCGATTAACAGGCGTGCCTGAGGAGAACTCGCACATGCGAAACCGAGGCTGGACAGGATTACCAGGCTGGCCCAGCGGCGAAATGCCGTCATAATATGGGAATTATTCGGCAGGGCGTACAAAAGGGAAAATATCGGTATAGCCCAGTAAATCGGAAATTACCAGGGCCAGTAGTATTATCACAACCGTATTTCCACCCGCTGGAATCTCATCCACACGTTTATAAATTTCCTGCACCTGTACATCAGTCATAGCGGCAACCCTTATCCGCGCGTCAGATTGCTTGACTCCCCCGACAAGTAACTGCTCAAGGATCCAGTCCCGCTGTTGCACCACGTCACCTGACCCGATCGCCACTGAATCGAGCTGCATCTGGGCAGTACCCACCATTGCAGCTTGCCCTGGCAGGCTCACTACCATGCAGGCCAGCGCAATCAACAACCCGTGGGTAAATTTCTTTACTAACATATTCATCTCCTCGTCAACTCAGGCATTCACAATATCAGTTTTAACGGCTCCGGCTCAAGCTAGTTTTGCACCATTTGGCACGTCACTATCTGGACAGGCCAGAATCACCGCACCATCTTGGCGGTGAAACCCGGTGACCAGGCATTCAGACCGCATCGGCCCGATCTGCTTTACCGGAAAATTAACCACCCCGATAATCTGACGCCCGACCAGGTCTTCCTTGTTATAAGCATCGGTAATCTGCGCGCTGGATTTGCGCAACCCGATTTCGTCACCGAAATCAATTTTCAGCTTATAGGCCGGTTTACGGGCTTCGCGGAAATCATTGACTTCAACGATGGTGCCAACGCGCAATTCGACTTTTTCGAAGTCATTCCAGTCAATCGTTTCCACTCTCTCTCCTCATGAAAATTCGTTACGTATAGATTCGCTATGCTCGCCGATCGCAGGCACCCTGCCTGCTACTTCAGCCTCACCGGAGCGCATCGCGGCAACCGAAACAATACTCGCCTCACCGCTGGGCGTTTCGACTGAGACGCGTCGTAGTTGTGGATGCTGTGACAAGCCGGCCATATCGTTGAGACGCCCGTAGGCGATACCGGCCCGTTGCAACAGTTCGGCCGCATCCGATTGATCGAGCTGAATCAATACCGCTCCAATCGACGCATCGACAAAGTCGCGATTGGCCACCCTGGCCTGGTTGTTTTCAAGTCGTGCATCTTGGGCGAGACTCTTGTCGCCGAGCACATGCTCGCAGAAGTTGAGCCATTCGCGCTCATTTTGAATCGCCAGCACAATATCGAGGCCATCGCTGCAGCGATAAGCGCCATAAGGTGAAATAGTCGCGTGATTGATGCCGACGCGGGGCTGAATCCGACCACTGTAGTCGTAATGCAGCAGCGGTACCGCAAGCCATTCGGCCATTCCATCGAACAGCGAAACTTTGATCACGCAGCCCTCGCTACTTTGTTCGCGCTCGATTAAAGCTTCGAGAATGGCGGCGTAAGCCTGTTGCCCACAGTTGATATCACAGGCGGATACACCGATCCGGCCCGGTGCGTCTGCCGTTCCGGTTATCGATGCCATGCCCGACTCGCACTGCACCAGCAGATCATAAGCTTTCATGCTGCTGTATTCGCCATCGTCACCATATCCGGAGATATCACAACAAATCAGGCGTGGATAACGCTGCCGCAGGGTTTCGCTGCCAAAACCGGCGCGGGTTGCGGCGCCGGGTGCCAGGTTTTGAACAAACACATCGGCTTTTGCCAGAATCCGATGCAGTAGTTCGGCATCCGTCGGGTCTTTGATATTAATCTCCAGCGATTCCTTGCCCTGGTTGAGCCAGACAAAGTAAGCCGACTCGCCATTCACTACATTATCGTAATCGCGGGCGAAATCGCCTTCGGTGCGTTCCAGTTTGATCACGCGCGCACCGGCATGGGCCAGTCGGTTAGAACAAAAGGGAGCCGCTACCGCCTGCTCCAGCGATACCACCAGGATATTGTTCAGATTCAGCATTGCAGGGAATTATTAAAATGACTTGGGCAGGCCAAGCACATGGGTCGCAACATTCGACAGGATCAGGTTGGTCGAAATCGGCGCCACCTGGTAAAGCCGGGTTTCGCGAAATTTGCGTTCGATATCATATTCAATCGCAAACCCGTAACCACCATGCGTTTGCAGGCACATGTCGGCGGCGGCCCAGGAAGCCTCTGATGCCAGTAACTTGGCCATGTTCGCCTGCGAGCCACAGGCCTCGTTGCGATCGAACATGGCGGCCGCCCGGTCGACCATTAGCGCCGCCGCTTCGGTTTGCACATGGCAACGCGCAATGGGGAACTGAACGCCCTGATTTTTACCGATGGCGCTGCCAAATACTTCGCGCTCGCGGGCATAGTCACTGGCGCGGTCGATAAACCAGCGCGCGTCGCCAATACATTCGGACCCGATTAAAATACGTTCGGCGTTCATGCCGTCGAGAATGTATTTGAAACCCTTTCCCTGTTCACCAATAAGATTTTCAACCGGCACTCGAAGCTGATCGAAAAACAGCTCGGTGGTCGCGTGATTCAACATGGTTTCCAACGGCCTGACGGTTAATCCGTTATTAACCGCATCACGC
>QIJI01000479.1 GCA_003231795.1 Gammaproteobacteria bacterium | reverse complement strand
AATTTCTATCGGAGGACCAATTTGATGTTAGGTTCTTGTCTCATGCCAACCTCCTAACCGAACTTGCCGGTAATGTATCCTTGCGTCCGCTGGTCACTGGGGGTTACGAATATTCGTTCAGTTTTATCGAATTCAATCAATTCACCAAGGTATATGTAAGCGGTATATTGGGAAACGCGCGCCGCCTGTTGCATGTTGTGTGTAACGATAACGACAGTGTAATCGTTCGTGAGTTCAACAATCAACTCTTCGATGCTGGCGGTGGAAATAGGGTCTAATGCAGAACAAGGTTCATCAAACAAAATTAGTTCCGGTTCCACCGCGATACAGCGGGCAATACATAAACGCTGTTGCTGTCCACCGGAAAGACTGTTTCCGCTGTGTTTTAGTTTGTCCTTTACTTCATCCCACAATGCGGCCTTGCGTAGTACCAGTTCTACCTTTTCTTTCAAATCCTGTCGGCTGAGTTTTTCATATAATTTTATGCTGAAGGCTATGTTATCGAAAATACTCATTGGGAACGGAGTTGGTTTTTGGAATACCATTCCAACACGTCCGCGCAATAAGTCTATGTTCTGTTTTCCACTCAGGATATTTTTACCATCCAGCAGGATTTCTCCTTGTGCTGTCTGTTTGGGGTAAATCTCGTACATCCTGTTAAAGGTTCGCAATAAAGTTGATTTTCCGCAACCCGACGGGCCGATGAATGCGGTGACCGTATTTTCTTGAATGTCGACGTTAATATTCTTAAGAGCCTGATAATCTCCATAGTAGAAATTCAAATTTTTTACCGATAATTTTACCCGGGGTCTTAGTTTTTCTCCCGGGCGTTGCCGAGGTAATTCACCCGGAAGATTGATTCCCATTATTTTTGTCTCTCCATAATTCCGGGTGAACGTCATGACAGCCCGCTGTTTAATGCGTTTTCCGAAATATGATGCGGGCCACGACATTAAGTCCAAGCACGCCTGAAGTTATAAGCAATGCTCCGCCCCATGCCAGATTTTGCCAGTCGTCGTAGGGACTCATGGCGTACTGAAAGATAACTACCGGCAAGTTGGCCATGGCGCCGTTCATGTCGAGGCTCCAGAACTGATTATTCAACGCGGTAAACAATAAGGGCGCAGTTTCACCGCTGATCCGCGCCACAGCCAGTAACACACCGGTAAGGATGCCGATGCGGGCAGCGCGGAAAACAACCATGACGGTAATTTTCCATTGCGGTGCGCCAAGGGCGGCGGCGGCCTCCCGCATACTGTCGGGAACCATTCGCAACATATTTTCGGTAGTGCGGATGATCACCGGTATTGCCACCAGAGACAACGCCAACGCCCCGGCCCAACCTGAAAAATGCCCTACCCGCTTGACTACCAGCGCGTAAATGAACAGACCGATCAAGATCGACGGAGCGCTCAGTAAGATGTCGTTAATGAAGCGGGTAACAACGGCGATCCGACTGTACTTGCCTGATTCGGCCAGATAGGTGCCTGCGAAAATGCCAAGAGGAGTGCCAATCAGCGTCGCGGTTGCAGTTATCAGAAGACTGCCGACGATGGCATTCAGCAATCCTCCATCTTCACCCGGTGGCGGCGTTGTTTGCGTAAACATGCCGATCGTCATGGCTGGTAGCCCTTTGGACAGCAGGGTCAGAAGAATCCAGCCCAGCCAGAACAGGCCAAACCCCATGGCCAGCATGGAAATTAGCAAATTAAGACGATTGACAAACTGACGGCGGATATAAAGCTTGTTCTTTTTCGTGACGCGCTGATCGTTCATATCTTCACGCCTTCGCGTTTTTCCAGACGCATCAGCATAATCCTGGAAATCGCCAGCACCACGAAGGTTATAGCGAACAATAGCAAGCCGACATAAAGCAGAGAGGAAATGTAAATATCGCCTATGGCCTCGGTGAATTCGTTGGCCAGGGCAGCCGCTATGCTGTTGCCCGGCATCAGCAGCGACGTGTTGATCGTTTGCGCATTACCGATGACAAAAGTCACCGCCATGGTCTCCCCCAAGGCGCGGCCAAGGCCCAGCATAATACCGCCAATTACCCCGACTCTGGCGTATGGAAGGATGACGTGCCACACGACTTCCCAGGTTGTGGCGCCAACCGCATATGCCGATTCCCTTAGCGCGCTGGGAACGGCATTGAAGACGTCACGCATAATCGAAGCGATGAATGGAATCACCATGATTCCCAGGATTAAACCGGCGGTAAGGACGCCGATACCCATGGGAGCGCCGTGAAAAAGCATACCGATTATCGGTATCGGACCGATGTTGTTAATGAGCCACGGTTCCACCGTGTCGGCGAAGACAGGGGCAAAAACAAACAGTCCCCACATGCCAAAAATAATACTGGGAACCGCCGCCAGCATTTCGATGGCGATACCGAGCGGTCGCCGCAACCAAGGCGGCGATAATTCGGTCAGAAACAGAGCAATGCCAAAGCTGATGGGAACACCAATAAGCATGGCGATCGCGGATGTTACCAGGGTGCCGAATACCGGAACCAAGGCTCCGAATTTCTCGGTGACGGGGTTCCATGCGCTACTGGTTAAAAACCCAAGCCCAAATTTCTGAATGGCAAGAAACGCTCCGCTAAAGAGCACAACGATAATAGCGATCAGAATACACAGAACAATAATCGCGGAAAATTTAGTAACACCTCTATATAAAATATCTAAGTATCGATGACGTAAATGGGAGTACTTTCTCATCATGTCAGAAATCTATAATAGCTAGATCGTGTGGTAATCTCGCACATATCGAAGGAAGTATAGGGACAAGGCTATCTTGCCCCTATACTCCGTTCACGACATTCCAGTCATGACCAATTTGGTGCGAAATTAATACACCGATTTACCGTTTCTACCCTTAATAGCTTTCCAGTTGTGTTCGACTATCGTTACGACCTTATCCGGCATCGGTATGTAATCGAGCTTTCCCGCCATGCCATCTCCATTGGCATAAGCCCATTCGAAGAATTTCAGTACCCGTTTGGCCGTGGCGGGGTCATTTTGCACCTTGTACATGAGTATGAAGGTGGCTCCGGTAATCGGCCAACTTTTCTTACCTGGCTCATAGGTCAGGATCTGATACATACCGGGAGCATTCGCCCAGTCAGCACCAGCGGCCGCGGCGGCGAAAGTTTCCTTCTGCGGTTTTACGTATATACCGCTTCGGTTCTTGAGTAGGGCATAGGCCATTTTGTTTTGCAGGGCATAGGCATACTCGACGTAGCCGATCGAGCCTTTGATCCGCTTCACATAAGAAGCTACACCTTCATTGCCCTTGCCACCGACGCCAACAGGCCAAGCAACCGAAGCATTATTGCCGACTTTGGTTTTCCATTCGGGGCTGACCTTGGACAGGTAGTTTGTGTAGATGAATGTTGTGCCCGAGCCATCGGAGCGATGAACCACGGTAATGGCAGCGTCCGGCAAGCGAAGGCCATTGTTAATTCGGGCAATGGCCGGATCATTCCATCGCTTTATCTTGCCGAGGTATATATCGGCAAGAACCGTACCATCCAGCTTTAAGGCACCGGACTTGATGCCATCAACGTTCACAACCGGCACCACGCCGCCCATCACCATGGGAAACTGCACCAAGCCATGTTTTGCCAGGACATTGGCCTTGAGCGGCTTGTCGGTGGCGCCGAAATTTACCGTTTTGGCATAGATTTGCCGAATGCCGCCCCCTGAACCTATTGACTGATAGTTAAGACCGATACCAGTCAGTTTTTTATAGGCGGAAGCCCATTTGGCATAGAGTGGATAGGGAAAAGTTGCTCCTGCACCAGTAATGTTGGAACCCGCCACGGCGGCCGTGGAAAGGCCGGAGGCAAGTACGACGCTAAGGGCAACTCCAAAAGCAAAACGTTTCATTACGCATAAACCTCCTTATTTTCAACTTTACCGGAGGCACACGAGAGACCAGACGATAGAGCGCTCGCGGGCCAGTCCAGCCATTTTCAATTGCGAGCTTAGTCTTTGCTCAAAGAGTCTTTTGTGGCAAATTTGTTAGAAAATTATGACAAACGGTGGCTCGGATATCTTCCGGCACGCAGCACGAGAACGGACAGGATGGTGCGGCGGCGTTGCCCATCCTTCGTCGCTTGATAAGGAGCCATTTTGCGTGTCGGG
>QIJI01000427.1 GCA_003231795.1 Gammaproteobacteria bacterium | reverse complement strand
TGCTCATCTCGGCCATGTCGACACTGGATAGCACCTTGTCCAGTTCCTCGAAACTGGTGGTGATCGATATAAAGCTATTGCCCATCTCCCTCACCAACGGTCGGGTTTCGATGGCAATTTTCATGCTACTCGGATTACTACTGGTGTTCGTCGGTAATAACGATTTGTTCAGCGCCGTCGCTGTCAGTGGAACCGCCTCAATGTACCTGGCTCCGGTCATCTTCTTTTCACTATGGGGCGGCCGAGATGATATCCCGGTGTGGAGTTACGTTTCGACATTCGCGCTGGCAATTGCTGCAGCCGCGCTCTATTTCACCGAATCAGCCGGTCACTCCATGCTTCTCGGCGATACGCATAAATATACGAAACTGCTTTGGCTCTCACTCACCGTGCTAATCGGCGGTTGCCTGCTGTTCTGGGTCGGGGGGAAAACTTCGCAAGGCACGGTTAAACTGGCACAAAGTTCAGTCTGATCAGGTTCCTGACCACGCCCTATATAGGGCATGGTGCTAGTCAAACTCGGGTTTGCGTTTATCGACAAAAGCCTGGATACCCTCGCGGCCATCGGCCGATGATCCGCATTGCGAAACAAACCTCCCTTCGATATCCATTTGCGCTTCGATACCATAGTCATAACTGGTCATAAGCAGTTTTTTAACGCTGGAGGCAGATAGTTTTGCGCCGCAAGCCAGTTCCTGAGCAAGCATGTCGGCCTCATTTAGCAGGGCATCATCAGCAACCACGCGCGTGACCAGACCCAGTTCAAGCGCCTGCGGCGCACTCAGTTTGGTATTCAGCAACATTAATTCCTGCGCCTTGCGCAATCCAACCAGTCGCGGCAAAAAGTAACTCGAACTTCCATCGGGTGAAAGCCCGGCACGGGTATAGGCCATGGTAAATGTGGCTGATTCCGCCGCGAGCACGATATCCCCGATCAGCGCCATGCTGAACCCGGCGCCGGCAGCAATACCGTTTACCGCTACAATTAATACGGCATCCATGCGACAAAATGCTGAAATGGCCCGGTGTAAATTATCGGCCAGCGACTTGACCGCAGCGCCAATCGCATCCCCTTGCGACATCATTTCCTTGATATCGCCACCAGCGCAGAAAAAACGTCCGCTGGCAGTCAAGATTACAACTTTGAGTTCGGTATCCGATTTGCAGATATGCGCCACCTGGTTTAGCTCGCTCGACATCAGCGAGTTGAAACCGTTTGCGTGGTCGGGGCGGTTCAAACTGATCCTGGCAATGGCGCCCTGTTTTTCAAAATTTATATATTCGAAATTTTGCATCGTGACTTGATCCACTGGAGTTGTTCGCAGTATAACGACTCACTGAATAATTCAGAACCGTAATTACACTAACGCAAACCGGGAAACCGATATGAGTGCTTTTGTACTGGTCGATACGCAGATCAAAAATCCAGATGAATACGAAGAATACAAAAAGCTGGCACGCCCCATCGCCGAAAAATACGGTGGCAATTATCGCGCCCGCGGTGGTGATATGGAAATTCGGGAAGTTGATCTCTGGACTCCGACCCGCCTGGTCATCATTGAATTTCCCGATATGGCCGCCGCGCGGGCCTTTGTCGATTCTGAGGAGTACGCACCCGTCAAACCATTACGACTCAATAACGCAAAATGCACATTAGTCATTCTTGACGGGATTTGATCAGGCCAGCAGCAACTGCCGGATTTCGGCAGTCCGTAAATGCCGCAGATCGCGGTGTCGCGATGCCGGTTGCTTTAAAAAGGCAGTTTGCAGTAGTTGCAACGCATCACCATGTGAGACCAGCAAAATAAGTGATGCGGAATGATTTTTTTCGCATTCGACTATCACCGCCGTGACTCTGGACATCACCTGGTTAACGCTTTCTACCTTGTCAAACTCGCAATCAGCATCGATTGCGTCTTCGCGCCAGACATCGTCATAGCCACTATCATCACCCAGCTCCAGATTACCGAAACTTCTTTCGCGTAACCGATGATCAAGCTGCGTTGACTTGCATCCGAGCCGCTGGCGCACAATTTCAGCGGATTCTCGCGCTCGTTTAAAATCGGAAGATATCAGCAACACATCCGCATTGAGCTGATTATTCTGATCCAGACTTTTATTTACCTGCCTGATACCCAACCCGGTTAAGCCGTAACTGTCACAGCCGTTTTGCGGATGACTAACGATAATGCGCTGCTGATTGGCCTGACTATTCCCATGCCGCATTACAAAATATCGATTACTTAGCTTGTCATACTCAATCAGGTGGTTCAACGATCTCCCCCGCTGCCAAAAGTAGCCGGTTGCATCATCCGTACTGGAATAAGATAATGCGCTCTCCTCGGTGGAATCGGTTTGCAACTGAATTCTTCAACTTCAATGCTCGCCTGGACCCAGGTATCACTGATTATGCCGATTATTCTGGCTACCGTCATTGCCAGTGAATGGGACTCCATTAAAATCAGGTCCGTCAATATCACCTTGAAAGAGCACTGATTACCGTTATGAAACGCCTCCTCCCGATCGATCCCGATCTCGAAGCCAATTACCATCTGCAGGCTCTACGTGGCGATATTTCCGGGGTGTTACAGCGCTGGAGCCAACAAAGTGCGACCTTGCGCGAGCATTCCGACGCCTCGCTGGACTGTTCCTACGCCATTGGTGATCGCGAAAAGCTGGATATTTTTCGCTGCGGCGCAGCCGATGCACCGCTTTATGTTTTCATCCACGGTGGCTACTGGCAACGTCTGGACAAGTCAGTATTCAGTTTGATTGCCGAGCCATTCCTGAACGCAAAAGTAGATGTCGCAATAATTGGTTATCCGCTGTGCCCTGACGTGTCCATGACGCAACTGGTTGCCAGCATTCGCAGCGCAATCGCCTGGCTCTATCGCAATGCCGCCGCCTACGGAATCAATGCGCAAAGAATCAATCTCTCGGGACATTCGGCCGGCGGCCAGCTCAGCGCGCTTGGACTGTCTACCCGATGGAGCGACCTGGGAGATGATCTTCCTGATGACCTGTTGAAATCCGGCATTCCTTTCAGCGGCTTGTATCAGCTTGCGCCATTACCCCATACAACAATCGGTGATGCCTTGCATTTAACCCCCCTTGAAATTGAGGAATACAGTCCGATCAATCATCTGCCGACAAGCGACGCCCCGGTGTTGCTCGTAGTTGGCGAAAGTGAGACATCTGCATTTATCACCCAGACCGATCAATTCGCCGAGCAATGGAAACGCCCGGGTCTGGTGATTGATAAATACTTCGAGCCTGATGCTGATCACTTCGACCTTATTGACCGACTGGCCGATTCAAACAGCGCGTTATTCAGGCGAGTTGTCAACTGGCTCAGGTAGTTCGGTCCACTTACCACCGGTTCCAGAGGAAATGCTTTCTTCCAGCAAAAAAGGGCCTTAAGTGGCTTTATATTTTGTGTGTCGGTTTAACTCAGGTAATATTCGCGTTTCCGTGGGTCGGTACTGGGTTCAAATTGCTGAGCGCGGTAGAAGAATAATCGTATTTATAAACTACTCATTCATTCCAGGGGAACACATGATGAAGTCAAAGCTCTTACTGACAATGGTACTGTTAGGTTTCGTTTCGGTACCACTTTCCGCTGCTGTCAAGATCGGCATGATAACCTCCTTGACCACCAAAGCCGGATATCTCGGTGAAGACATCCGTGACGGCTTTTTGCTCGCAATTGATCTGGGTGGTGGCAAACTTGGCGGCATCGAGGTCGAGTTGCTGGTTGATGACGATGGTCGCAAGCCCGGTAAGGGACGCGAAATTGCCGAACGTTTCATCAAGAAGGACAAGGTCAAGATCATGACCGGCATCGTATTTTCGAACGTCGCCATGGCGGTGGTACCGAAGGTGGTTAAAGAAGACGTATTCTATATCAGTCCGAATGCGGGTCCGTCAGCGCTGGCCGGCAAAGGCTGCAACAAGAATTACTTCAACGCGGCCTGGCAAAACGACAACCTGCATGAAGTCATGGGCGAGTATGTCAACGAGGTGGGTTATAAATCAACCTACATACTGGCACCCAACTATCCGGCAGGCAAAGACGCGCTGGCCGGTTTCAAACGTTATTACAAAGGCAAGGTAGTCGGAGAAGTTTATACGAAACTGGGGCAGTCTGACTATGC
>QIJI01000003.1 GCA_003231795.1 Gammaproteobacteria bacterium | reverse complement strand
GAATTTGATCAGATGCCGAGAGCCAGGCCTGAACCTAAAAACTAAGGATGCGGGCTAAACCTCGCGCAGGCGCGGCATCAATTCCACCAGATTACAGGGGCGCGTGCGGTGATCGAGCTGACTGTCGATCAATTGGGTCCAGGCATCCTTGCAGGCACCCGAAGACCCTGGCAGGCAAAAAATGTAAGTACCATTAGCGACGCCTGCAATGGCACGCGACTGCAAGGTTGACGTGCCAATGCTTTGATAAGACAAGCTGCGAAAGGTCTCCCCGAATCCATCGATTATTTTATCCAGTAACGGCGTTACCGCTTCCGGAGTACCATCACGACCGGTAACCCCGGTACCCCCGGTGGTCAGTACCACCTGGGTGGGCTCTTCGACAATCCAGCGCGAAATCACTTCGCGAATCCGGTATTTGTCGTCCGGCACAATCGCCTTTTCGGCGAGCCGATGGCCTGATTCAGTGAGCAACTTGACCAGTAATGCCCCTGACTTGTCATCGCTCTCCCCGCGTGAATCAGAAACCGTCAATACGGCGATATTCAGCGCAATAAAATCTCGTTGTTGACCCATAGATTTAACCCGAACAATTCATAAACATGCACCTGCCCTTGCTTGTTCTTTGATTTTACAGGAAATTGTCTTCAATAGACGCCGTCAGTTTACCTGTTTTGGCAGATTGGCCCAATGAATATTCGACGCAACCCGATCCGGGTTGATACACTTCATCTCCCTAATTTTACTCAAATGGATATTGTTTGATGTTGCCAAAGGTTTTTCTGCTGCTGCTCGGTTTTTTCGTCACCACCCCGATATCAGCAGACGATTCGTTGTTACGCCTCGCGACCACCACCAGCACCGCCAATTCAGGGCTAATGGACTATCTGCTACCCAGATTCACCGAGGAAACTTCAATCGAAGTGCACTTGATTGCAGTTGGCACCGGCAAGGCGCTACGCCTCGGCCGTGAAGGTGATGTCGATGTTGTGCTGGTGCATGCGCGTGCTGCCGAAGATGCATTTGTCAACGCTGGCCATGGCGTCAATCGGGCCGACGTCATGTACAACGATTTCATTATCGTCGGACCGGAATCAGATCCCGCCGACGTCGCCCGTAGTGGCTCGGTGGCTGAAGTTCTGCAAAAGATCTTTGACAAGAGCGCGCCTTTCATCTCTCGTGGCGACGACTCCGGCACCCACAAACGCGAACTGCTGTTGTGGCAAATCGCGGGCCGCAGTCCCGCAGGAAGCTGGTATCGCGAAGTCGGACAGGGTATGGGCAAAACCCTGCAAATTGCTAACGAGATTGACGCCTACACCATGACGGATCGCGGCACCTGGCTCGCCTATCAGGCCAAGCTTGAAATCAAACTTTTGTTCCAGGGTGATCCGCCATTGATTAATCCCTATGGAATCATTGCGGTCAATCCCGAGCGGCAGCAACATGTTAATTATCAAGGTGCAATCAAATTGATTAAATGGATCACTTCACCTGCCGCACAAAAAATGATTGGCCAGTTTAAAGTCAGGAACCAGCAACTGTTCGTGCCTTCGGTTGAAAATAAGGACTAGTCGTGGATGTTCTAGTTTCCAGCACAATTGAAGCTTTCCACCTGCTATTCAGCGGTGACGCTGAAATCTGGGAAATTGTCGGTATTTCATTTCGGGTATCGACGCTGGCCATTATGGCGGCTGTGCCGCCAGCATTGATCATTGCTTTTTTCCTCGCCTATGGAAACTTCTTCGGGCGTCGATTTCTGATCTCCCTGTTTAATACATTTTTATCAGTTCCGGCCGTCGTTATCGGCCTGACGCTGTTTATCCTGTTGTCACGCCAGGGGCCAATGGGAGACTTCAAGTTATTGTTCACCCAGACCGCGATGGGAATCGGACAGTTCCTGTTATGCCTGCCTATCCTGGTGTGCATGGCCCATGTTTCGCTACAATCCGCTGACCGTGCCGCCTGGGAAACCGCGCGCACCCTCGGTGCCGGCCCGATACGGGCATTTTTCACGGTGCTCTATGAAATTCGCTTCGGTTTGATGGCCGCATTGCTGGCCGGTTACGGGCGTATTATCTCGGAAGTCGGTGCGTCGATGATGCTGGGCGGCAATATTGCGCACTATACGCGCAATATTCCGACCGCAATTGCACTCGAAACCAGCAAGGGTGCATTTGCCGAAGGCATCGCTCTCGGATTGGTATTGCTGTTCCTGGCCTTTTTGCTTAATGCCCTGTTGCAGTATGTTCAGGGGAGGGGCAGTATCAATCCATGATCGATGCGCTGCAATTGAACCTTTCCCGGCTGAGCAAAAAATATGGCCGTAATGTCGTACTGGACAATCTGAAATTTGATATCGCCAGCCACGAATGCGTGTTATTGACTGGCGAAAACGGCGCCGGGAAAACTACCTTGTTGCGTATAATTTCTGGGCTTGAAAAACCGGAGCATTGTGAGATCTCATTCAATGCCGCGCCAGCGGGATCGTGGCGAAAGCTTCGCAAACGGCTATTAAAGTCGGTCATGTACCTGCATCAACAACCCTATATGTTATCCGGCAGCCTGCGCCGAAACCTCGAGTATGCTGCCCGGCTCAATGCCGCCATTGTCGATCAGGAGTCGAGTGTAGACCGCGCGCTAGAATGGGCGGGTCTCGAGGCTTTACAATTTCAATCAGCAGCCAGTTTATCCGGCGGTCAAAAGCAACGCGTGGCGCTGGCGCGAGCACGCCTGCGCGATCCCCAGATTCTTTTACTGGATGAACCCACCGCCAACCTCGATAGCGAAAGTCGAGAGCGCACGATGCAAATGTTATACGAATTTCGCGACACCGGAACCGCGATTGTAATCGTATCGCATGACCCCGAAGTATTCAGTGACTTGACGACTCGTCGAATTCACTTGCATGATCGACAGACCAGTCCCGCAGACGGGCCTGGTTCCGAGGTGATTGACCTCGACAAGGTTCGTCAGTCGCAGCAGCAATGAGCATCCAGCTCAGCGATATAACCGCAGTCATTCTCGCCGGCGGTCGGGGTCGCCGTATGGGCGGCCAGGACAAAGGATTGATCGAGCTAAACGATACACCGCTGATTCAGCATCTGATTCAACAACTGAAACCGCAAAGCGTCGGAATCGTGATAAACGCGAATCGCAATCAGGATCAATATCGGCAGTATGGCTATCCGGTTATCGCCGATGAGCTCGACGACTTCCAGGGTCCGCTGGCGGGATTCGCTTGCGCGATGGCAGCGGTAAACACCCGTTTTATCCTGACCTTGCCTTGCGACGGTCCTTTTTTAGCATCCGACTATGTACTGCGATTCATGAATAGCCACAATCAAACCGGGGCGCAGGTCTGTGTCGCCGACGACGGCGAACGCCTGCAACCGGTACACGCGTTAATCGACATAAGCCTGCACTCCAGCCTGATCAACTTTCTCAAAAGCGGTGATCGAAAAATAGACCGCTGGTACGCCATGCATCAATTCACGCAAGCCGACTTCTCCGATTGCGCTGAAATGTTCCGTAATATCAATACACCTGACGACCAGCAGAATTTATCAATAACCCGATGAACACTTCGATTCCAGTGATCGGTTTCAGCGCTTTCAGCGGTACCGGAAAAACAACCCTGTTAAGACAGCTAATTCCGATACTGAAATCTGAAGGATTAAACATCGCGGTGATCAAACACGCGCACCATGACTTCGACCTTGATATGCCCGGCAAAGACAGTTACCAGTTACGCAAGGCAGGCGCTGATGAAACCATTATTTGCACCATGACCCGTATGGTTCGAATTTCCGAATTTGAATCGCCACAACAGGAACCGGATCTACAACAGATTGTTAATTCGCTCGATCATGAGCGACTTGATCTGGTACTGGTGGAGGGGTACAAGGATGTCGCTTTTCCCAAAATCGAATTACACCGCGAAGCCATGGGGAAACCATTCCGCTATGTGCGCGACGAATCCGTCATTGCAGTTGCCAGCGATGTCAGGCCGGACGTAGATATCAAACTGCCCTACCTCGATATCAACGATATCAACTCAATCGCAAAGTTTATTTACCAGGACTTTTATACAGGCTGAAAACACAGTCTAGTCTCTAAAAATTGGTCGACTCAAACACGTTGGACCACCTTCGCAGCCAATGCACAGTGCCTCGCCGTCAAACACCTGCAGATTGACACC
>QIJI01000040.1 GCA_003231795.1 Gammaproteobacteria bacterium | reverse complement strand
AGACTCGATCAACTGACGGTCGGGCTGGTGACCTTCCGGGCAGGCGATATTTAACTTGAATCCAAATCGGATGGCCGCGTTGATGTACGAGTGGCACATGTTGTTACCATCGCCAATCCAGGCCACGGTTGCTCCGGCAATATCTCCACGCAGTTCAAACCAGGTTTGCATATCGGCCAGCAGTTGGCAGGGATGGAGCCAGTCGCTCAGTCCGTTAATCACCGGTACCGCCGAATTGATTGCCAGGCTCTCGACCCGGTCATGGCCGAAAGTCCGGATTAGAATGCCGTCGACCATACTGGAAATGACGCGCGCGCTATCTTCGATCGGCTCACCCCGACCGAGATGGCTGTCGCGGGGTGACAGGAACATGGCATGTCCACCCAACTGATACATGCCGGCCTCGAAGGATACGCGTGTGCGGGTCGACGATTTTTCGAAAATCATGGCCAGCAGTTTGCCCTCCAGAGGTGTATGTCGAATACCCTGTTTGAGTCGCTGTTTTACTTCGATTGCCTGGGCTACTAACGCGTGCAATTCGTCGGTGGAGAAATCGAGCAAGCTGAGGAAGTGACGAGTCGTCATGGTTCTAACCTGTAAATTGGTTAATGCAGTCGATCAGTTTGTCAGCGAGATCGGTTGTTTGTGCTTCACTGATGATAAGCGGGGGCAGCAATCGCACAACATTACCCGCGGTAACGTTGATCAAGAGACCTGCTTGCAATGCCAGCAAGACCAGTTCCTGGCAGGGCTTTTTTAACTCTACCGCGAACAGCAGGCCGAGGTGACGAATGTCACGCACCTGAGAATTAGCGGCCAGACCCCGTTTGAGCAGTTCATACAATTGTGTGCCTCGTGCACAAGCATTGTCAGTAATTGAATCTTTATCGATGCTTTCAATCGTTGCGCAGGCAGCCCGGCAAACCAGCGGGTTACCGCCAAAAGTAGACCCGTGATTACCGGGCTGGATCAATTCACTGGCAATGCCCGCGGTAACACAGGCTCCAATCGGAACCCCGTTGCCGAGTGCCTTGGCCAGAGTCATTACGTCAGGAATGATATTTTCGTGCTGGCAGGCAAACATTTTACCGCTGCGCGCCATTCCAGTCTGAATCTCGTCAAGCATTAAAAGCCAGTTGTTTCTGTTGCAGATCTCGCGTAGCGCCGCGAGGTATCCGGCATCGGGAATTACGATTCCGGCCTCTCCCTGCACCGGTTCCACCATCAGCGCGACGACCTGAAGGTTGTTGGCGGCAATGGCTTCGATTGATGCGATATCATTATAGGGGGCGCGCACGAATCCGGATACCAGGGGCTCGAACCCCGCCTGCACCTTACGGCTTCCCGTGGCGCTCAGGGTAGCCATGGTGCGACCATGAAAAGCGTGTTCCATCACTACAATTTGCGGACATTCGATTGCTTTGCTGTGGCCATAGAGGCGTGCCAGTTTAATCGCCGCTTCATTCGCCTCGGCACCCGAATTTCCGAAGAATACGCGCTCCATGCCGGAGTGCGCGCAAATCAGATCGGCAAGTTTTTGCTGCCATTGAATAGCATAGAGATTGGAGGTATGCAGCAGCTCGCCAGCCTGTTGCCGGATTGCTTCAGTGACCGCCGGGTAGTTGTGCCCAAGGCTGGTAACCGAAATGCCGCAGAGTGCATCCAGGTACTGATTGCCCTCATCGTCCCATAGATAACAACCATCGCCGTGATTAAAACTAACCGGCAGAGGTTGATAGGCTGTTATTAGATGGCTGGTCATCGGCTTCGGCCTGAAAAAAACGCTCAAACATACAGTGATTTTTCATGATTTCAAGTTTTTTCGGGCAAAAAAAACCCCGTCGAAACGGGGCTTTTCCAATATGGCAAGCCCCGTTAGAACGGAAAACCACCGTGCCCGAAAGCGGTCATCGATAACAGCATCGGAATTGACAGCGCGGTATTGGTGCGTGATGCCATCAGTGCGACAAATTTGGCTTTGGCGATAACCTCGGCTTCATGCGTCAGCCCATCCAGACCGAGAATTTTCTTCTGGTTCGGCCAGATCAGGACCCAGACATTGAAAAGCATGATAGTGCCTAACCATGCTCCAACACCGATTACGGCGGCACCAGATTGAAGGGTAAAGGCAGCGCCGAGGATTCCCATTTTCCCGAGTATAGCAGCACCACTCACCCAGGTAGCCAGTGCAGCCCAGCGAAACCACAGCAAAGCGGGCGGGGCCAGGTACTTATTGATCGCAGCCGGTCCCGGGCCACCATCATTGGCTTCAGCCAGGGCCTGAGCTACGCCCGGCACTTGAACGAAATTAAAATAGTAGAGCAAGCCAATCCAGGCGACGCCAGCCAGTACGTGAAACCAGACTATCCATTCGATAGTGTTGGTAAAACCATCGGCAAAGATAATCATTACAATTGCCGAGATCACTACACCCGAGACAATTGTGCCGGTAATTGATTTTAACGGATTCATAGATGACTCCAGATGATAAACGTTTAAAATACGAGGCCGCGGGCATAATCAAAGCCCCCTCGTGACACGCGGCGGAGTATAAGGATTTTCACAATCTGGCGCAATGAATCTGTGACGCTGATTTATCTGCCGGAATTTGAACTAATAGTGAGGTTTTATGTGCGGCTTATTTGGCGCTCTGAGTTTTAATGACAATGCAATAAAACGGGAACATGCCGAGCTCATGTCTGCCAGGGTTGCAATGCGCGGGCCTGACGATAAGGGTGAGTTTTTCGATGGGCCGGTTATGCTGGGCCATCGCAGACTGTCCATCATTGATTTGTCCGCGTTGGGGCATCAGCCGATGCAGGATTGTAGCCAGCGTTACAGTATCGTGTTTAACGGGACAATCTATAACTATCCCGAATTACGTGCAGATCTGATCGGTCGCGGCTACCGCTTTAACTCACAAAGCGATACTGAAGTCATTATCAATGCTTACGCATGCTGGGGTGATCCTTGTGTCGAGAAGCTGCATGGCATGTTTTCTTTTGCGATCTGGGATAGCGAACAGCGCCAGTTATTCCTGGCGCGTGACCGAATGGGCATAAAACCGCTTTACTATGCACAATCGCCCGAGGGTTTCTACTTTGCTTCCAATCCGCAGGCACTCCTGGCTACCGGGTTATTCAATACTGATATCGACGCGGTGGGCCTGCATCACCAGCTCAGTCTGCATGGCGTAATTCCAGCACCAAGAACCTTACTGAAATCGATTAAAAAATGTCAGCCGGCATTTCACATGACGATAACGACTGATGGCCGTGTCGAATCGAGCAGGTACTGGTCGCTGTCGGCGCAACGTCCGTCCCGGGTGATGTCGGCACAGGACTGGAACGACGAGATACATGCATCCCTAATGCAGGCTGTGAAAAAGCGTCTGATGATCGCAGATGTACCCGTGGGAGTATTGTTGTCCGGTGGCCTTGACTCCAGTTTACTAGTGGCCTTGCTGGCTGAAGCGGGGCAGACCGATATTCGTACCTTCAGTATCGGATTCGAAGACCAGCCTGAAGAACGCGGCAACGAATTCGAGTTTTCCGACCCGGTGGCAGAGCGATACTCATCGACGCATCAAAAATTTCTGATCCCTAATGCCCAGGTATTAACTCGCCTGCCGGAAGCTGTTGAAGCCATGGCCGAACCGATGTTCGGTCAAGATGCGGTCGCGTTTTATCTACTATCGGAACAGGTCTCAAAATCTGTCAAGGTGGTACAAAGTGGTCAGGGTGCAGACGAGGTCTTCGCAGGATACTTCTGGTATGGGCAGATGTTGGCTTCCGAGGGGACGGCGGTCGAGCGATTTTCCAGCCATTATATTGATCGCGACCATGATGAATTTTGCCAGGCGGTGGCACCACAGTATCGTGGTGAAGATCATACCGCTGCGCTGATAGAAGACAATCTGAACACTGATCAGGCAGATAGCTTTCTGGATGCGGTGTTGCGCTTTGACGTGACTACGTTGATTGTCGACGACCCGGTAAAGCGGGTAGACAATATGACCATGGCCTGGGGCCTCGAGGCGAGAGTACCCTTTCTGGATCATCAACTGGTAGAGCTTGCGGCCCGCTGCCCGCCGGAACTCAAGCTACAGCACGGCGGCAAAGGGCCGTTGAAAGAAATTGCGCGCGGGCTGATCCCCGATGCCGTGATCGACAGGCCCAAAGGATACTTTCCGATGCCGGCACTAAAATT
>QIJI01000230.1 GCA_003231795.1 Gammaproteobacteria bacterium | reverse complement strand
AACACAGTAACGAGTGTTCGGTCGTTGCCGAAAGTTTCATCACTGTGATACTCGGCTGCTTCGGGCGTCTGCGCGATCCCCTGCTGGGCTGGCTGTTCGTCGCGGCCGTCATTTTATACGCGCTCGCCCATATCGTTTTCGAGCTTTATCAGCCGTATATCGGGCTACTGCAAATTACCATGCTCGACGCAACCGACTACGCGCCATTGATATCAGGCGTCATCATCAGCATTTCAATGTTTGGCGGCGCGCTCGGCGCTAAACTCAGCATTCGCTGGCATTCGAAACTCGGGCTCGTCGGTCTGATAGCAGTGGCATCAGCGATTCAGCTCGGAATTGTTGCGGCGATGGCCGTCTTCGTCAGTCCGTTAGTGCTGATATTTGTGTTTGCGCGCAACTTTCCGATGGCATTGGTGCATGCGCCGGTTCGAGCCGCCATCGCGCCACGCATCAGCAGGGATCAACGGGCCACTTATCTTTCGTTGCAGGGACTGTCAGAACGAATATTTTTTGCAGTATTGCTGTTAACCCTGGCGGCGAATCTGCAACCCGCAGCGCCCGTCGACGAGTCGACGCTGCTTCCGATTCTAAACTCAACTCTTTGGATTGGAGCCATCTTGCTAATTATCCTGTTCCTGTTTGCGCGCCCAATTCTTCGCATTATCAAAAACTCATAGTCCGGCACCGAAGATTCCTCCAGTTGATCCGGGTTGTTGCAAGTAGACCTCGACCACAAGACTGGCTATTCTCTATCGCTTATTCATATTGCATCGCAAGGGGACGGCAGCATTGAATTCGGACGGTTTAGCCGACTGGCCTGATCTGTTTCAGCAGGTGGCCGCTGCCGGGCATATCAATGGATGGGCAACGGCTACCTTGATCGCCCTGGCCGCCATTACCGCGTTGCGATTCGTGGTTAAAACCTGGCGCTGGGATCTTTGGCCACGGCGCATCTTCTGGCTGGTTTACCTGTTCCTGCTGCCATTGTCTTTATTTGCGGCGGTTCATGTAATCGGCGTCATTTTGGATGCATCCGGCAATCCCAATTTGCTATCCAGGCTCGAGCGCGGGGGCGACGCCTTTCTTGCAATTGTTTTGGCCAAATTGATCGTTGAAGGACTCGATCTGTTTATCTGGAAAGGATACGCGCTCAAAAAATTCGGCCACGCAACGCCAAGCATATTAATCGGCGTATCGGCATTTCTGATTTACTTCGCGACTGCTTACATCATTGCTGCGGTTGTTTTTGATATTCCGGTTACCGGCGCCCTGGTTTCATCCGGCATCATACTCGGTGTTATCGGCCTGTCGTTACAGGGCACCATCAGCGATGTATTTTCCGGTGTCTTTATCTCGCTAGAGCGGCCATTCAGGATTGGAGACTGGATCGTGACCGAAGACGATCGACTCGGCAAGGTCATCGAAATCGACTGGCGTGCCACGCGTTTACTGTCATTTAATAACACCGTGTTCGTGGTTCCAAACTCGAAGATGGCCAATTCCACTATCGAAAACCGGACCGAACCCGAGGCTCTCTACGGTCATTACTTTTATGTATCGATGGCACCCGAGGCACCGATCGGACTGGTGCGACGCGTATTGCTCGAGGCTGTTCTGAGCTCACCTTATGTCCAGTCAGACCCGCCGCCAAACGTTTATCTGGCCAAGGCAAATCAGCGACCTTACCAGTATCTGGTCTACGTCTATTTCGAAAGTTACGAAGCCTCGTGGCGTGGCAACGGAGATATCCAGCCGCGCATACACGACTATCTCAAACGCGCCGGATTGAGTGTGGCCGGTGAATCGCGTGATCTGCGCCATCGTCGAATGCAGGAACTGCCGAGCGAGGAGCCGCCGATCCAGCAGTTGCTGGCCGAGATACATTTGTTCCAGTCGCTTTCGACCGAGGAACTCGAGATACTGAGTCAGGGAGTGCGGACCTCACGTTATCGCCCGGGTGATTATGTCATCCGCGAAGGTGACGCTGGTGATTCGTTGCTGGTTATCACCACAGGACTGGTTAATGTGACCCGCAACAATCCACGAGGCAAACAGGTCAGCGTCAGTCGTCTCGGAATGGGACAGTGTGTCGGTGAAATGTCGTTATTGACCGGGCGCCCCCGTAGCGCCACGGTACAGGCGGTAACTGACAGCGAAGTGGTCGAAATACCGAAAGACAGCATGAACGCATTGTTCGAAAAACGAAGCGACTTAATCGATGAACTGGCACGCACCATGTCCGAACGTCGTGCCGCCGAGGAACTGGTGACAGATCGAAATGCCGAACAGGTCAACAACATGTCGTTACAGGATATTGCCGACAGATTCGGACGCACCATTCGCGGCTTTTTCCATATATAGAGGAGTACCCATGAAAGCATTCAACCCAGACAATGTCGTCAAACCCGCCTCAAACTATGTACAGGCAGTTGTTCACAGTACTGCAGCACAACGCGTTGTAATCTCGGGGCAACTGGGTTTGTTCCCCGATGGAACCCTGGCAGACGGGCTGGAAAAACAAATGCAACAGGCCTGGTCGAACGTATTCGCGATCATGTCCGCGTCAGGATTTGAAAAACAGGATCTGATCCGCGCCGTTATCTATGTCACGGTGCCCGGTTCGGTCGCACTATATCGCCAGGTACGCGACGAGATGCTCGATGTTCATTTATGTGCCAATACCTACGTCGAGATTTCGGCACTGGCCGCGCCACAATTTCTGGTAGAAATTGAGGCCGAAGCAGTCAGAGAATAGCGAATGCACCGGTCTTTTAACAAACACACGAAAAGGTAGATATCGATGGGTGCCTGGGATGCCGAGAAGCTGCGCGATAAAGGCCTCGATGACGGTGAAATTCTCGAAGCCAACCAGATCATCGGTTATTTCAACTATGTGAACCGATGCCTTAACGGCCTCGGCGTAACCATCGAAAACGATATCGTCGGTTTTTATGCAAATCCGGACGAATAGGCATGCTGACTCGAAAAATCAACGATGACCTTCGATTCGGGAATCTGGATAGGTTATTTACCTGGTAAGTCACTTGAAGGTGTAAGAAGGAAAACAATAATGAATGATTTAGACTCAACAAACATCGAATGGAGTGTTAACGCACAAACCGGTGTGTTAACCGATGTGCTGCTAGGCAAGCCAGATCATTTTCGATGGGTTCCGTTGAATTCGATTTCTGCCGTAAATCAGGCCAATCAGCAACAACTTGGTTACCACTTTGACAAGCACAAAGCCATACAGCAACACCAGCGCATGGTTGAAGTATATGAAGCCAATGGAGTTCGGTGCCATTTCGTAGATGCCAATGAGGGCCTTCCGAGTAGTGTGTTTACCCGCGATTCGAGCTTCATGACTCCGTGGGGTGCGGTTATTACGAGCGTGCAAACCCCTCCCCGCCGACAGGACTATTCCGTAGCATCCGAGTTTTATCACAATGCGGGAATTCCGGTATGGAAATGGGTGACTGCCGATCATTTCGAGGGGGGTGATTTTGTCATCGTAAAATCCGGGGTAGCATTGCTCGGATGGTCGGGTGACCGTTCTACCCAAGCCGGTGCGGAGCAAGTCGCCGGATGGATGAATGATATGGGCTGGCAGGCATTCATCGTACCTATCCCTCCTCAATTCGTGCACATGGACGCTGTCGTTGTCATGTTAGAAGAAAATCTGGCGCTGGTATGCGAAGACGCGTTGCCCGCCTATGCCATCGAATGGCTCGACCAGCAAGCTATTGAGCGAATTGTTGTTCCCTACGCCGATTGTGTGAAACTGGGTGGTAATGTTGTCAGCCTTGGAAACAGGCGCGTGTTATCCATGGCCCACAACGTGAATATTAATGCGCGTCTAAAAGATGAAGGTTTTGAAGTGACTGCTATCGAATACGATATGTTTGCAATTGGGGGTGGCGGTGTTCATTGTTCCTGCCACGAGCTCAGAAGAGAATAGCGGGGTGTTGGCCAGCGGGCTTGAACCTGTTTCTCCAAATCGCGCGTCAGATCACATAAATTGCCGGCAATTTCCGCCAAAATTATACTCCGAGGCTAGAATGTTATTCGAAAACTGTTCTGTCGCATCGGTACAGCGAAATAAATGGTGTTTCGAAGTCCCGGGTTCGGGTTTATAATCACCATCGAAAAGGCAAGAACCTTTCAAAACAGCTAATAATAAGGGCTTGAGGAGTTTTGTTTGCACAGTGTGACGCAAAAAG
>QIJI01000481.1 GCA_003231795.1 Gammaproteobacteria bacterium | reverse complement strand
AGGAGCCTCTGATTAATCCTGCCAATTAGATTTAGCAATGATTAAATCCCTAAAATTCGGCGATTCTGCCCTAAGAAATCCGGCATGACTAGTGCCAGGTCGACATTTCCGTATATTTCGACGACCGAACCCAAAAACGTTTTTTTTCGGAACATTAATGGATTGAGTTATTGCATGGTGTTTGATCTCTTAATTGAGAACATCAGTTATCTCCGTCTATTTATTGAAATCCATGAATCAATGTTTCGGGAGCGATAGCCCATAACCCGATTTATCCAGAATTAATCAGAGGCTCCCTGGGATATACTCCCGGCATTCGCTAATCGAACCGATTTTGACGAGGAGTATTAATGTCGTATCGAGAAGAGTACCAGGCATCAATCGATGACCCGAAAGCATTCTGGGCCGAGAAATCAAAGCTCATACAATGGTTTACGCCCCCTGTTGAAATCCTCAGTACCGATGAGCATGGTATCGAACGATGGTTTGGCGATGGCGAATTGAATACCTGCTATCTGATGCTTGACTATCACATAGAGCAGGGTCGCGGCGATCAGATCGCGCTGATATATGACTCCCCTGTCACCGATCAGCAGCAGAAGTTCAGTTATTCGCAGTTACGCGACCAGGTTGCGATTTGTGCCGGTATGTTGAAAAACCACGGTGTCGAAAAAGGTGATCGCGTAATTATTTACCTGCCGATGATACCGCAAGCCGTGATCTCCATGCTCGCCTGTGCCCGTCTTGGCGCTGTCCACTCAGTGGTATTTGGTGGTTTTGCGCCGCTCGAACTGGCCGTTCGCCTCGACGATGCGACGCCGAAAGTGCTGATCACCGCTTCCTGTGGGATCGAAATAAATCGCATCATTGAATACAAGCCCATTATCGATAGCGCGATCGATATGGCCTCGCATAAACCTTCTGCCTGCATCTTGTTACAACGCCCGCAAGCACTGGCTAATATGCAACCCGGGCGCGACGTCGACTGGCATGAAGCGATTGCCAAGGCCAGTCCAGCCGATTGTGTCCCGCTGAAAGGTACTGACCCGCTTTACATTTTGTACACCTCGGGTACTACCGGCAAACCTAAAGGCGTGGTACGAGAAAACGGTGGTCATGCGGTCGCGATGAAGTACAGCATGAGCGCAATTTACGATATCGAACCCGGTGATGTTTACTGGGCCGCATCCGATGTCGGATGGGTAGTCGGGCATTCTTACATCGTTTATGGCCCGTTAATACATGGCTGTACCACCATACTCTACGAAGGCAAACCCATAATGACCCCGGATGCCGGTGCATTCTGGCGGGTTATATCCGAACACGGGGTTAAAACACTGTTTAGCGCCCCTACTGCCTTTCGCGCAATCAGGAAAGAGGACCCGGAAGGCAAACTGGCGGCGCGATATGATTTATCCTGTCTTCAAACTATTTTTGCTGCAGGGGAACGCCTCGACCCACCCACTTATGATTGGCTCAGCGAAATATTCAAGGTACCGGTACTCGACCACTGGTGGCAAACCGAAACCGGGTGGGCGATTGCAGCGCCAATGGTCGGCCTCGAACAGATGCCGGTAAAACCCGGTTCATCAACCATGCCGGTACCGGGTTTTGCAATCGAGATACTGGATGACAGGGGTAACCCGCTCGGCCCCAATGAGCAGGGTTTTATCGCGCTGAAACTGCCGTTACCGCCAAGTTGTCTGACCACAATCTGGGGAGATGTTGAACGTTTTAAATCAAACTACCTCGAAACTTATCCCGGATACTTTAATACCGGTGACGGCGGCTATATCGATGAAGACGGATATGTTTTCATTATGGGACGGGTTGACGATGTCATTAATGTTGCCGGCCATCGCCTGTCCACGGGTGAAATGGAAGAAGTCGTTGGCAGGCATCCAATGGTAGCCGAGTGTGCGGTGATCGGCCGATACGATGAACTTAAAGGTCAGCTACCAATGGGATTTGTGGTTCTCAAAAATACCGAAGGTGCAGAACCGGATCAGGTGATTCAGGAACTGGTGGCACTGGTACGCCGGGATATAGGCGCGGTTGCAGCTTTCAAGCATGCGCTGATTGTCGCACGCTTACCCAAAACACGATCTGGAAAAATCCTGCGTAAGACCTTGCGCGCGATGGTCGATGGAGATGAATACAGCGTACCTTCTACAATAGAAGATCCAGCCGCACTGGACGAAATCAAAGCGTTAATATAGATGCAAATCTCCCATGGGCAATCCGTTCTGAAGCGTAGCCAATGGGGCTGGGCTTTTTACGATTGGGCAAACTCGGCATTTGCTACCGTTGTTATGGCCGGATTTTTCCCGCTGTTCTTCAAACAGTACTGGGCCGCCTCGCTTGAAGCTACCGAATCAACTTTCTGGCTCGGTCTGGTCAACTCGGGAGCCAGTCTGATCATTGTCATTGTGGCACCTTTTATCGGTGCACTTGCCGATCAACTCGGCCGTAAAAAAAGTTTCCTGCTCATATTTGCTTTGCTCGGTTGTGTAATGAGTGGCGGCTTAAGTCTTGCGGCTGCCGGGGCATGGCAAATGGCCATGCTGCTTTACCTGCTGGCAGTGGTCGGATTTATGGGCGCAAACGTTTTTTACGATTCAATGTTGCTGATGGTTGTTGATCGCGGTGGCCACGAAACCGACCGGGTTTCGACACTCGGGTTTGCATTAGGTTATCTGGGTGGGGGTATTTTGTTCGGCCTTTGCGTTTTGATGACGCAAAAACCGCAATGGTTTCTGCTTCCAGATGCAGCCACCGCGGTAAAATTGTCCTTCTTTCTGGTCGGACTGTGGTGGGCGGTGTTCACGATTCCGATTCTGCTCTATGTAAAGGAAGTGCGTTCTGACGAACGCCCCCACAACCCCTTGCGATCCGCACTAAAGCAGGTGTGGGGAACCCTGAAGAATTTAAAAATGTTACGCCCGGCCGCTATTTTCCTGGCAGCCTATTGGCTATACATCGATGGCGTAGGCACCGTTGTGCGCATGGCAATCGACTACGGACTTTCAATCGGCTTCGACTCAAATGATCTCATTATTGCATTGTTGATTACCCAGTTAATCGGCTTCCCTGCCACCTTGTTATATGGACGTGCGACCCGTTACGTCGGTATAAAAACCGGCATTTTCATTGGAATCGCGGTCTACTCGATCGTGACTGTATGGGGTTCGATGATGCAGTCAGTGTGGGAGTTTTACGTGCTGGCGTTGATTATCGGGCTGGTCCAGGGTGGTGTGTCAGCACTTAGCCGATCTTTGTTCACCCGACTGATTCCAAAAAATCAGGCGGGTGAACTATTCGGTTTTTACAATATGGTAGGCAAGTCAGCTACCGTCATTGGTCCCGTTATGATGGGCTGGATTGGGGTATTGACGGGTAGCCCCAGGCTGGCAATCTTATCGCTCCTGGTGCTCTTTATTGCCGGTAGTCTGGTATTGATCCGAGTCCAGGTACCACCCGAACAGGAATAATCTAAGGGACCTCTCTTAGTCGACGATGGCTATTACGAGATCCATGACATTGGTATTGGTGGGACCGGTAACGAACAACCCTTGTTGTTTCTCGAGGTAAGTTCCGGCATCGGCAGCCAATAATGCAGCAGCCGCCGCTTTCGCATCACCCCAGGTATTTGCATCAACCAGTCCACCCGCTGCCTCGGTCGGTCCGTCAGTTCCATCAGTGCCAGCCACCAGCACCGAAATACTGTCGTTGCCGGATAGATACTCGGACAAAGCCAGTGCCAGGCTTTGATTTCGCCCGCCCCGGCCAGGCTTTGACGGTAACACCACAGTCGGCTCTCCTCCCCAGATATAGACCCCGGGGGTTGCCTGCTGCAGATATTTTCCAATCATCGGGGCCAATTCAAATACATCGCCATAAAGCGTTTCGGAATCGAGCTTTACCTCAAACCCCAACACCTGCGCCTGCCTGACCGCTTGTGCTCGAGCAATCTGATTGGAAGCAACAATCGTAGAACTCGCCGGTATCGCAACCCGATGACAGTCCCCTAGGCCAGACCCGATAGTGCCAATGGCATCACCTTCAACATCTGAAATCGCATAAACCCTGACTTCACCACCCGTGAAAGCCTGTAGCAATTTCCCGTCCTTAATCAACGAGGTCTGTTTTCGCCGAGCGTTGATTTCCGCAATCGTGTTACCGGCAGACAACATTTCATCGGTCATGGACTGCAAATTTTCAAGACT
>QIJI01000410.1 GCA_003231795.1 Gammaproteobacteria bacterium | reverse complement strand
TCCGGGATGCGCATGCACATACCCCTGACCCAAACGGCTTATGGCGAAGAATAATAGACAGTTCTGAATCAATAGCAACCTGTTTTTTCGAAAAAAACAACATATTTATATTTTGTTGCAAAAAAACAACATAAATCTGAATCTTTCTTGCTCCACTGTTACTTCACCGCGCTAATCGATTGATTTTCCGTATATTTTCAATCGTTGTTTTCTTCCCAATAATTTCCTGTATGATCCCGAGCCGTTGACATTTTATTTCATGGCTCAGTTTTTTGCATGGCCCAGTTTTTCGAAATTCATCCGGACAATCCACAACGCCGTTTAATCCAGCAGGCGGTGTCTATTATCGATGCGGGAGGACTGGTCATTTATCCGACTGATTCGAGCTATGCACTGGGTTGCCACATCGGTGATAAAACCGCGATGGAACGCATTCAGCGAATTCGCCGTACCGATAGCAAACACCATTTCACCCTGGTGTGCAGCGATCTTTCCGAAATCGGAACCTACGCCAAGGTGAGTAATTCGGATTATCGGCTGATGAAAAACCTGACACCGGGTCCTTATACCTTTTTGCTGAAGGCTACCTCGGTAGTTCCACGCCGGTTAATGAATCCAAAACGTAAAACTATTGGAGTGCGAGTACCAGCAAATTCGATAGTGCATGATCTGCTGCTCGAACTGGGGCAGCCGATTATGAGTAGCACGCTGATTCCTCCCGGCGCTACCGAAGCCATGGATGATGCTTTTGAAATCAGGGAACTGTACGAACACGAGGTTGATCTGGTTATTGATGGTGGCTTTTGCGGCGTCGATCCTACTACCGTTATCAGCCTGATCGATGAATTTCCCGAAATCAGGCGCCATGGCCGTGGCGACGTATCGTTTCTTGAGTAACAGTTCTTGTCCTACGTATTTAAATTAGAGCCCATTACAATTGATCCAATTAATTTCGGTCCAATAGTAAAGTAAGCCCAATAAAAGTAAGCAATTCATTGGGGTCTGCCCACAGGTCACGTATAATTCTAACGTGGCCTTTTTGATCTGGAACACTATTCATTGAACACCATTAGTCAAAACAACCGTGTACTGTCGGGTATGCGTCCGACCGGGTTGTTGCACTTGGGCCATTACCATGGCGTTTTAAAAAACTGGATCGAGCTGCAACACAGTTACGAGTGTTTTTATTTCGTTGCTGACTGGCATGCATTAACCACGCACTATGAAGATCCGTCTATCATCGGCGAGAGTACCCGCGACATGGTCATCGACTGGCTTGCAGTGGGCGTCAACCCCGGAAATTCGACCCTGTTCGTGCAATCGCGCATTCCCGAGCACGCCGAGTTACACACCTTGCTTTCGATGATTACTCCGTTGGGCTGGCTCGAGCGGGTGCCGAGCTTTAAAGACCAGCAGGAGAAAATCAAGGACAGGGATCTGGCAACCTATGGTTTTCTTGGATATCCGCTACTGCAAGCAGCCGATATATTAATGTATAAAGCTGGTCACGTGCCGGTTGGCGAAGATCAGGTTGCGCATGTCGAGTTAACCCGTGAAGTGGCGCGTCGATTCAATCACTTTTATGGTCGCGAGGCGGACTTCGAGAAAAAAGTCGAAGCGGCGAAAAAGAAGATGGGCAAGAAAAATGCCCGGCTTTATCAGGATGCGCGTAAACGTTATCAGGAGCAGGGTGATAGCGAAGCATTGTCCATCGGCCAAGCATTGCTCGAGTCGCAGCAGAATATCAGTCTCAGCGATCGTGAACGATTGCTCGGGTTTCTGGATGGTGAGGGTCGAATCATTTTACCGGAGCCGCAATCACTGTTGACGGTGTCATCCAAAATGCCTGGAACCGACGGTCAGAAAATGTCCAAATCGTATAACAATACGATTGCATTACGTGAATCGGTCGATAGCGTTACCAAAAAAATCAGAACCATGCCTACCGATCCTGCGCGAGTTCGCAGAACCGACCCGGGGGACCCGGATAAATGCCCGGTTTGGGATTTTCATCGAGTCTATACCGATGAGCCGACCAAAATCATGCTCGCCGAGGGTTGTCGAACCGCGTCAATTGGATGTATCGATTGCAAGCAATATATCGTTGATTCAATTCTTGATGAGCTCAAACCGATACAGCAGCGAGTCAAAGAGTATCTGAATGACCTCTCGGGGGTAGACAGTATTATCAACGAAGGTTGCGAACATGCGCGTGATGTAGCGCAGGATACGATTGAAGAGGTTCGAAAAGTGATGGGGCTAACGGGGCGTCGATAGTGGAGCGGGTATTTGCCAATAGTGCCAGTCAATCAGAAATGCCTTTCGCGTTGGTGCAGGGCGAACCGCTCACGCTGATCCCGCAGGATCTTTACATTCCACCGGATGCACTGCTGGTTTTTCTCGAAGCCTTCGAAGGGCCACTTGATCTATTACTCTATTTAATCAAGCGCCAGAATATCGATATTCTGAATATCCCGGTTGCTGCGATTACCAAACAGTACATGGAATACATCCAGATGATGGATAACCTGGAACTGGAACTGGCGGCTGAATACCTGGTAATGGCCTCGATGCTGGCCGAAATAAAGTCGCGCATGTTGTTACCACGCCCAGCCGAGTCATCTGATGAAGACGATCCACGCGCGGAGTTAATTCGTCGCCTGCAGGAATACGAGCAGTTCAAAAAAGCCGCAGAAGACCTGGATTCTCTCGATCGACTGGAACGCGAAATACATTTGCCCAATATCGAACTACCTGAATTTGACATCGATCTGCCGCAGGCGCAGGTCAGCATCAACGATTTAATGAGCGCGTTCAGAGATGTTGTCAATCGGGCAGAACAATTCGCCAGCCACCACGTTGAGCGTGAACCCTTGTCGGTACGTGAGCGCATGGTGATAGTACTCGAACGCATCAACGCCGACGATTTTACCGGTTTCATCGACTTTTTTGATGCGTCAGAAGGCCGCATGGGCGCAGTCGTCAGTTTTATCGCGATTCTTGAGTTGCTCAAGGAGTCGCTGATTGAACTGGTACAGGCTGAACCCTTCGCGCCGATTTATGTAAAAGCGAAGTCCTGAATGAATAGCGATAAATTAAGGCCCATCCTGGAAGCCCTGTTCGCGGCTGCAGACAAACCATTGTCGGTAAACCAGATTTTTGAATTGTTTGTTGGTGATATCGAACAGCCAGGCAAGGATGATATCCGTCAGGCGATCCATGAACTGGTAGAGCAATACGAAAATAACGGCATCGAACTGAAGCAGGTTGCATCAGGTTTTCGTTTTCAGATTCGCTCCGATTATGAAACCTGGGTAGCGCGCCTGTGGGAACAGAAACCACCGCGTTACTCACGCGCACTGATGGAAACGCTGGCGTTAATCGCGTACCGGCAGCCGATCACCCGCGGCGAGATTGAAGACATTCGCGGGGTCAGTGTCAGCACCAACATGATCAAAACCCTGCAGGAACGGGAATGGGTCAAGTCACTGGGACACAAGGAAGTTCCGGGGCGACCCACGCTGTACGGTACGACCCGGGAATTTCTGGATTACTTTAATTTAAAGTCGCTCAACCAGCTTCCCACGCTGGCTGAAATTCGCGATCTTGATCAATTCAATCCCGAGTTCCAGTTCGACGAAAATGGCGAAATGACAGCCAAAGAGGTGGATAGCGCCGAGACGGATAATGTCTAGTATGGCCTTGGGAGCCTTTGATTAATTCTGGATGAATTGATCAGAGGCTCCCAGGATTTTGAGTTCATGATTCAGCGATCCCGGTCGATATACTATGTATGCAGAATTCGACTCGGAAAATCCTGTTTAGCCTCCTGATAAGCAGTGCTCTTGGCGCCTGTAGCGAACCCAAGCAGGCACTCAATACCTGGATTCATGCCGATACTGGCTCCTATGGAGCCGCGATAAGCCCGGATGGACGATTGCTGGTCACTGGTGAGATCGATGGTTTTGCGCGGGTCTGGGACATTGATCGCAATGAGGTCAAGTACAGCCTGCAGCATGAAGAGGGTAATGAAGGTGGCGTGATTGCCGCTGATTTTTCTGACCGCGGGGACTTTCTGGTAACCATAGAACAAAACTCGATTGCACGTTGGGCGCTCGATTCGGGTCGCCTGACCGGTTACTGGAGCTGGCCGAATCTGACCGATGTCGCCGTGTCGGCCGATGGCCGATATGCGCTGATCGGCAGCAAGGATAAACAGG
Source organism: Gammaproteobacteria bacterium (assembly GCA_003231795.1). Classification (GTDB taxonomy): domain Bacteria; phylum Pseudomonadota; class Gammaproteobacteria. Next base: position 9 of record QIJI01000410.1, on the reverse strand, counting down.
CTGTTTATT
>QIJI01000276.1 GCA_003231795.1 Gammaproteobacteria bacterium | reverse complement strand
CTGTGAAGGAGCTCTGCTGATTGTAGATGCATCACAGGGAGTGGAGGCGCAGAGCGTGGCTAACTGTTACACCGCAATTGACCTCAATCTCGAGGTTATACCGGTATTAAACAAGCTTGATTTACCCGCTGCCGATCCGGATCGAGTCAAACTCGAGATTGAAGAAATTATAGGTCTCGATACCAGTGATACCTTGCATGTGAGCGCGAAAACAGGGGCGGGGATTGAAGATTTGCTGGAGCAGATAATTACCCACATCCCGGCACCTCAGGGATCTGAAGATAATCCTACACAAGCCCTTATTATCGATTCATGGTTCGATAATTATGTCGGTGTGATAACGCTGGTACGGGTAATGGAAGGTCAGATCCGGCCCAAGCAAAAAATTAGAATGATGTCCACCGGGCGAGATTTCCTGGTTGAAAAAGTGGGTGTGTTTACGCCCAAACGACGTGATGAAACGGCGTTACTGGCGGGTGGTGTGGGCTATGTTATCGCCGGTATCAAAGATATTGAATCGGCCCGGGTTGGAGATACCATCACTTTGTCACAGCAACCTGCAGAGCATCCACTGGCTGATTTCAAGCAGGTTCAGCCGCGTGTATTCGCGGGCCTGTTTCCGATCAGTGCGGATGACTATGAAGATTGCCGGGAAGCGTTGAAAAAACTCAAGCTCAACGACGCCGCACTTCAGTTTGAACCCGAAAACTCACAAGCTCTCGGGTTTGGTTTTCGTTGTGGATTCCTCGGTTTGTTGCACATGGAAATCGTGCAGGAAAGATTGGAGCGCGAATATAATCTTGATTTAATTACCACAGCACCGACGGTGGTCTACCAGGTAGAGACTACCTCGAATACCGTTATAGAAATCCATAATCCTGCAGACCTTCCGCCGATAAACAAAATTAGCGAAATTCGCGAACCGATTATTCAGGCTAATATCCTGCTACCGGAAGCTTATATTGGTGCTGTCATATCGCTTTGTATCGAAAAACGCGGAGTACAGAAAGACATGCAGTTTCTCGGTAACCAGGTGTCGCTGGTTTTCGAATTACCGTTGAGCGAAGTGGTGCTCGACTTTTTCGATCGTCTCAAATCGGTGAGTCGGGGTTATGCTTCATTTGACTACGAGTTTCGCAGATTTGAAGCAGGTAACCTGGTAAAACTCGACGTGCTGATCAATAACGAAAAAGTTGATGCCTTGTCATTGATTGTTCATCGCAGCAATGCTGATTACCGTGGCCGTGAACTGGCTTCGAAAATGAAAGAACTGATTCCGCGGCAAATGTTTGACGTCGCCATCCAGGCGGCTATTGGTTCGAATGTAATATCGCGCACCAATGTCAAAGCCTTGCGTAAAAATGTGACAGCAAAATGTTATGGCGGAGATATTAGTCGCAAGCGAAAATTGCTTGAGAAGCAAAAAGCCGGTAAAAAGCGTATGAAGCAGGTCGGAAGTGTCGAAATTCCACAAGACGCATTTCTCGCTATATTAAAAGTAGATAATTGATCAGAGGTTTTTAAGGCTAAATGGTGCATTTCGATTTTGAAGCTTTACTGTTAATTCTTGCAACGGTAAGTGGCGTTATCTGGCTCGCGGATATCGCATTTCTGGCACGCTTGCGACAGCAACCGGCTACCAGTAAAACCCGTAGAGAACCGGTTGTCGTTGAGTATGCCAAAGCGTTTTTCCCGGTTTTATTTGCCGTCTTGCTGCTGCGCGCATTTCTGTTTGAACCTTTTCGTATCCCTTCTGGTTCGATGATGCCGTCGTTACTGGTGGGTGATTTTATCCTGGTTAATAAATTTTCCTATGGCTTGCGCGCGCCGGTCTGGCATACCCGTATAACCGAGGGAAAGCGCCCCGAAAGAGGCGACGTTGTTGTATTTCGATACCCCGAAGACGAGTCTCAGGACTATATCAAACGCGTCGTCGGTTTGCCGGACGATCACATTCGTTACTATAATCGGCGCTTACTGGTAAATGGCGTCGCGGTATCGATCAAAAAGGACCGGGTTTATCAGGGGTTAGCGGAACTTAACCAGATGAAGAGGGCCAATGGCTGTGATCGCCCGAGAGCTCGCTGTCAGGTGTTTGTTGAACAACAGGGCGATGCCAGCTATAACATTATGCTAGATCCGGACCAATATTCGGTGCAGGGCGAGTTTATTGTTCCTGAGGGCAATTATTTCGTGATGGGTGACAACCGGGATAATAGTAGCGACAGTAGAATATGGGGTTATGTACCCGAAGAAAACCTGGTAGGTAAAGCGATCCGGGTTTGGATGCATTGGGATTGGCGCGAACAGGGCACCGGGTTTGATCCTTCGAGGATTGGCCAGAAAATATCGAATTGAGGCAAAGGTAATGAATAATACGATCCGTTCCAGACGTAACCAAAGAGGTATGTCGGCCCCTGGCTGGATGGCTGTTGCGGCGATATTCGGTTTTTTGCTGATCACCTTTTTTCGAGTCTTTCCAATGTACTATGATAATTTCAAAGTGAACTCGGTACTCGAATCGATTCAACAGGATCAAAATATCGATTCCAAATCAAAACGTGCTATCTGGGAATCGATGAACAAACGCTTGTCGATCCAGGATGTAGATTCGATATCGCGTGAAAACGTGAAAATTTCCAGAAAAGATGGCAAAACAACCGTTACCGTGAGTTATGAAACCAAAACGGACTATATTGCAAACCTGTTTATTGGTGGTCGATTTGTTGAAACGATAGTGATCGATCGGTGAACCCTGAAAATTTTTTTGCGCTTACAGGTTACTCATTCAAACAACCCGAATTGCTGGAACAGGCACTGACGCATCGAAGCTATTCACGTAGTGCTAATAATGAACGGCTGGAATTTCTCGGCGATAGCATTCTCAATCTGATTATTTCTAATCATATTTATCATCGCTTTGGTGATTCGGACGAAGGCGACTTGAGTCGCATACGAGCCTCTCTGGTGAAAGCCGATACGCTGGCCGATGTCGCACGGAATATAAATCTGGGTGAATTTATTCATCTTGGCGGCGGTGAACTGAAAAGCGGGGGTCATCGCCGTTCCTCGATTTTGTCCGATGCTCTTGAAGCAGTAATTGCAGCGGTTTACCTTGACAGTGACTATCGGAAAACCGAGGCCATGCTGCTTCGGCTTTTTCAGTCGCAATTGGAAAGCCTGTCGGCTGCGGCAAACCTGAAAGACTCCAAGACTCGTTTGCAGGAATATCTGCAGGCAAGGCAAATTGATTTGCCCGATTACAAGATCGAGAAAACCAGCGGTAAATCCCACGACCAGGTTTTTACGGTTTGCTGTGAAGTTCCGGACCTTGAATTGAGACACAGCGGCACCGGGTCCAGTCGAAAGAAGGCCGAACAGCAGGCAGCCAAAAAATCATTAAAAGCGTTGGATTTATGAGCGACGGCTTTCGCTGTGGTTATATTGCGCTTATTGGTAAACCGAATACCGGTAAGTCCACCTTGATGAATGCACTGGTGGGCGAGAAGCTCAGCATTACCGCCCACCGACCTCAAACTACCCGGCATCAGATCCTGGGCATTAAAACGACCGACGAGTACCAGTGTATTTTCGTCGATACCCCCGGAATTCATGATAGTAATCACAAGGCGATTCACCGATATATGAATCGTGCTGCTACCAGTATGTTTGAAGACGCGGATTTGATTTGTGTGTTGCTGGAGGTGCGGCGTTACAATCAGGATGATGAGAAAATTCTTCAGCGCATCGCTCATTTAAAAAATGTGCTGATTGTGCTGAATAAAGTTGATCAGGTTGAACGTGCTGCCTGCCTGCCGGTGATGCAAAAAATTGCGACCCAGGTTGCTGATTTCGAAATAGTCCCGGTATCAGCGCTAAGCGGTGAAAATCTCGACAAATTGGAAGAACTGATGATCGGGTACTTGCCAAAAGCAGCTCCACATTTCTCGGCCGATCAGGTTACTGACAAATCAATGCGATTTATCGCGGCAGAAATAATCAGGGAAAAACTGTTTCGTGTTCTCACCCAGGAGTTGCCCTATTCGATCACGGTAAGCATCGATCACTATATTGAAGAAAGTGATATCACCCGTATTTCCGCAACCATCTGGGTAGAGCGAAAATCGCAAAAGGCAATTGTTATCGGGAAAAAGGGTCATTTGCTTAAAAAGATCGGTAGTCTGGCCCGCAGCGACCTTGAGCATTTAATCGGTTCCCGGGTCTATCTGCAGCTTT
>QIJI01000093.1 GCA_003231795.1 Gammaproteobacteria bacterium | reverse complement strand
CGAAAGAACACTGATGCAATATCCGCCCCAGGAAAATTGGGGTTCTCAATCAATAGGGAATGCACGTGCTGAATGGGCCGCGGTTGCCAATGCGATTGCTGATTTTGAGCCCGTCACGATGGCGGTTGACCCGGCTGACATGAACCTTGCTCGCAGTTGCCTGATGTCCGACATTGAGTTAGTGGAAATTCCTCTGGATGACGGTTGGTGTCGTGACAGCGGACCTATGATACTAGTGAATGATTCAAAAGAACGCAGAGTTGCCGGATTCGAGTTTAATGGCTGGGGCAAAAAGTTTGACAGTTTCCACAATGATGCTCTGGCTAAGGGCCATTTTTCCAGACTTTTGGGATTCCCGTTGCATCCAGTCAATTTGGTAATGGAAGGGGGAGCCGTTGCCGTTGATGGCGAGGGAACCCTGATTACAACTGATCAATGCCTGTTCCACAAGCACAGGAATAAACATTTGAGTAAGGCTCAAATTGAAGATGAACTGTGTCAGTCACTGGGCGTAAAAAAGATTATCTGGATACCCAAAGGACTTGAGCCCGACCCCATTACCGATGGACATATCGATGGCATGGTTGCCTATGTTAAACCGGGCCTGGTTTTATTGCATACCACCGACGATCGAAGTGATCCCAATTACGAGATTACTCAAACGGCCAAAAAGATACTGGAAACTTGCGAGGATGCCCAGGGTCGCAAAATTGATGTCATCGAGCTGCCAATGACCAGCGAGTCAGTGTTACACCTGAACTTTTACGTTTGTAACGATGCCGTCATCGTACCGGTCGCGGGCAATAAGAAAGAAGATCAGTTGCCGCTCGGTATCATTGCCGAAGCTTTTTCAACGCGCCGGTTGATTCCCATTACCGGTGTTGAAATAGCGGGTGGCGGCGGTGGCATTCATTGTATTACGCAGCAGGTACCTTCAGTTAATTCATAATCGTGGTAGCCAAAATTTTATTTATTCCCGAATTCAGGAGTCAGGTTTATGTCAGATATTGATCTCATTGCTAACACACCCGCCACTCTGGGGTATCAGATGCCGGGAGAGTGGGCAAAGCATGAACGTTGCTGGATGGTTTGGCCCACCACACACGCTCAATGGTCGGATATCGAAGCTGTAGAGCGGAGTTATGCCGACGTTGCCAATACCATCGCTAAATTCGAACCGGTAACGATGGTTGTCGCACCAGGAAGGGTCGAGCGCGCAAGGGTTCTCTGTAATGATGCTGTCAGTCTTCTGGAGCTTGCGAATGATGATTCCTGGATGCGGGATATTGGCCCAAGCTTCCTCAAGCATGCGCAAACCGGTGAGGTAGCGGGTACTGCCTGGCGATTTAATTGCTGGGGCGGTGCCAGTCCCAGGTATCAGGAAGATGCCCAGGTTGCCGGACGGATCTTGAACCATTTGGGATTACCTGCATATCACTCGAGTCTGGTCATGGAAGGTGGTGCCCTGCATATTGATGGAGACGGCACTCTTGTGACTACTGAATCGGTCGTCTTGAATGAAAATCGTAACTGGAATCTTGATAAAACGCAGGCAGAAATTGAATTGTGTCGTGCCACCGGCGCTACCAAAGTTGTCTGGCTTCCTGGCGATCTTGAATCCGAAACCAGCGATATGACCGATGGGCATGTTGACGGTGTAATGTGTTTTGTCAAACCGGGCGTCGTAATGGTTGAGCGCGATGTTTCAAATGAAGGTGTTGTTGCCGAAATCGAACGCGAAAACCGAAGGGCGCTTGAACTGGCTACCGATGCACGTGGACGCCATTTCGAAATTATTGACCTGGTTGTTGATCACAGTGGGATTGGCGAAGGGTTCGAGTTGTACTGTAGTAGTTATATCAATTTCTACTTGCCCAATGGCGGAGTAGTAATGCCAGGTTATGATGTTGACAGTGATCATCGGGTGAAAAAATTGTTAGCCGATGTTTTTCCTGACCGGCAAGTTGAAATGGTTGATATTAGACCTATTGCACCTGGCGGTGGAGGCATTCATTGCATAACCCAACAACAGCCAGCTTAAATCGAGAATTGGCGTAAATAAAATGAGCGGAACAAAAAAGGTAACCGTTGCCGCCACACAAATGGCCTGTAGCTGGGATGTTGAAGCGAATATAGTACCGCTCGTCGCGTCTAATCGGCTTGGAACGGAGCAAACGGCGACTACCGATTTGCAAATCACCTTTTACGGCTCTTCGTTCATTTCCGATGCTTTTGGCAATAAGGTGGAAACGGCCGACCGGGAGACAGAATCGGTATTGATCCACAGTTTTGAGTTAGCAGAAATTAACTCTTATCGCGAAACCTGGGGAGTATATCGTGATCGCAGACCAGATCAATTTGGCGCGATTACGACTTTGGATGGTCGGGTTTAGACGCCATGACTTTGGTAACCGTTCGTGAACTGGTTGATGATCCAGACCCACTTGATCAGCAACTTTCAGAATTGATCGTCTATACGAAAAAAAGTAACAGTGATTTCCTGCTGTTACCGGGAATGCCTTTTTCCAGGTGGGTATGCACACAGGAAAATGTCACAGATCTGGATTGGTTAAAAGCTGTCGATCAACATCAGGCGCGTCGATTCACCTGATCAGCTGATTTTGTTCGACTAAACGCTGGGACACCAGTGTCCTGTTTATCAACTGAATTATTTCATCAGGAACTGTTGTATGAGTCTTAAACACAAGCTAGTCAGTCTGTCCCTGGTTAGCGCAGGCATTTTTTCAGGCCTGCTGTACTCGGCGGATTTAATAATTACCGGTGCAGATGTTTATACCGTTAATGAGTCTCAAGCTGAAGCGAGGGCGGTTGTTGTATTTGATGGGAAAATCGTTTTTGTAGGTGATAACCAGCAGGCCATGACCTGGGCTTTGTCCGACACCGAAGTGATCGATGCGCGGGGCATGATGCTGTTACCTGGATTTATCGATACCCACAATCACGTGTTTGAAGGGGCTTCGGAAGCGGGTGGTAATTGCCTGTTATCACCGGTAAAAACGCTAATCGGGCAACGCTCCAATCTGCTCGACTGTAAACGCGATATCAAAAGAGCCGGTGACTGGCTTATCGGGTACGGTCATCAACTCGACGCCTTGTGGGGGAATAGCAGCAATTTAAATCCGAGAAAATTTCTCGACGAAATTTTTCCGGACAATCCAGTCATCATCATGGAAGAGTCCTCGCATTCTATGCTGGCGAATTCTCTGGCACTCAAACAGGCGGGTATCGATGCCAACTCCGAGCAGCCACAAGGTGGACGCATTATGTTTTCCAGAAATGGTGAGCCTAATGGCGTGTTGTTCGATAATGCCGGTGACATTGTGATGGAGCAGGCCTGGAACAGTTTAAGCAATAACTTTCAAGTCAGCTACGACGGTCTGCTGGCGGGCATGGACGAGGCCGTGAGTTATGGCATTACCACCATTGGCGACGGTCGATTGTACTGGCGAAGGGGCTGGTATGAGGTTTGGCAGGAGGCACACAAAAATGACGCGATTATTACTCGGGTTTCGTTGCGCCCGTGGATTTATCCCGATGTGGAGCAAGAAAAACAAATTGATTATCTACGCGATATCGCAAGCTCGGACAAAGACAAGCTACTGATTGTGGATCAGGTGAAAATGTATATCGATGGAGTCATGCATTTTGGCACCGCAAAAGTCCTGCAACCTTATCAGTGGAGTTGGCAGGAAGACCTTCCTTATGGATTGAATTACGTCTCCCCGCAGACGCTACCGGGATTGCTTCTGCAACTGGATCAAATTGGCTTCGGTGCGCACGTGCATGCTATCGGAGATGCGGGCGTTCGCGAAACACTGGACGCCATCGAACAGGCACGCGAGCAGGGTTCGAAACGAATATACAGTCTGTCGCACCTTGAAATGATCGACCCCGGTGATTTTGATCGATTCTCGCAACTCGATGTACATGCCGATTTCCAGGCGGGTGCTGAATACTTTGCAAACACTGATTGGGCGCGTTTTTATGTTGGCGGAGAGCGAGCGAAACGGATGATGCCAATGCGGAAAATTTATGATACCGGCGCGAATGTTACCTTTAGTAGTGACTGGACGGTGAATTCAATCAATCCGTTGGTTGCTATTGCCAATTCCCTCAGATTACGCCGCTCCAAAGGCTTACCCGATATACATGCAGCCATAGAAGCGGCCACCCTGGCAGGGGCTCGTGCGCTAGGCCTGGAGTCGGTGACGGGTTCGATCGAGGTCGG
>QIJI01000312.1 GCA_003231795.1 Gammaproteobacteria bacterium | reverse complement strand
CATCGAGCGCGGCAAGCGCGGGCGAAAATTGCCACGTGGCTACCAGAAGGTGACTGCGATCGAGGTCATTGACAAAAGTACAGCTACTGCAGAGGGTTGATAGTTTCCACTGCGACGGCGTCGCTTGAATTATTACTGATAAACTCGGCTGCTCGCATCTCTGTCCTTTCGCATTGTGGCAATGTATTGTCCCCTTTGAACCAGCAATCAACACTCGTTAATCCCGTTTTACCAGTCAAATCCGGCGTTGGCTCAAACAGCCTGCAACTGCGTATTGAGATAACGCTGACGGTCACCAGAATAATTACCAACAGCGTATTGTTTAGACCATTGTACATATGGCTGAAGCCCCGTCCGGGGAAACTCTAAGGAGCCTCTGGTTAATTTTGGGCACAACACGTTCATTCATGAATTGATCAGAGGTTTCCAAAAGGGTTTGGAGGTTCCCTCGATGCCTACATCGAGCTGAAGTCGTAACTCAAATCTTTTTGCGGTACCTGTAGAAATTCCCCATGTACAAAATCGACATTCAGCGTCCACAGTACGCTCAGCACGGCGGCATCGGTAACCCCCGGGGTAATGGTATTGATTTTCATGTCGCCGGCCTGGTATGCGATTTCGCGGATACTGTCCTGGTTCTCATTATTTTGCGACAGGTTTTCCATGTAGGTACGGTTGACACGAATATAGTCGGCAGTAATGTGTTTGACCAACTGAAACGGGTTCAGTCCGGTGCCGAACTCGTCGATCGCAAACTGACAATGAATTTGTTTCAATCCTTTGAACAAGGTTTTCGCGGCTTTTAACTGATTCACTGCATGACCTTCGTTAATCATAAAAACCAGTTGCTCACCGGTAATTTTTGATTTTGCCAGGTTTTCCGATACCCATAGTGCGAGCCCGGCATCCTGAATCGAATCAGCACTCAATGGCACGAAGAATTCGATCTTGCGACCACGGCGGTTGGTTTCGGAAATTTTCTTGATGGCGTGTAAAATCTTCCAGCGATCCAGCATCTTGGCAGTGCCGGTACGCTCGGCTGCGGCCTGATAATCCTGCTGATAAATTGTCAGGCCATCTTCAGAGGAAATTTCCAGACTCGAAATGTAACGCTCACCGCCCTGAGCCTTGACACCGATTATGGGTTGATACATGCCCTTGATACGATTATGGTAGAGCGCTTCCCTGATCAGGTTTGCGGTTATGCCATCTTCCTCTTCCAGGGTCATTTCGCCGGCTTTTGGGATATAGGTCTTTGATCTGCCGCCACCAAGATCCTGCAGTGCATCGCAGGTTTTCTCGGCACGCGAAACAAGTTCGTTTGGATTATCGGGAGAATTTTCGTCGATAAACACCACCGACGCGCTACAGGTCGCGCTGATAGACTGATCACCGATTTCGGAAATGTGTTGTTCGACCAGTTCAGGTACCTTTGCGGCGAAAGCTTCAGCCAGGTACTTTTCCTTGATCTTGCCCAGACAGGCATAGGAGTAGGCGCCAAAACGTGCCACGATATGATCCGGGTCGGCATTGTCTTTAAGAATGGTAGCGATATCGCCAATCAGGATGTCACAACCCGAGATGCCGACCATATCCCGTATCGACTGAAAGTTGTCGATGGCGATATAAATGATGACCGACTGATGTAACCCATTTACCGCCTGCGCGATCGAGCTCTTCAGTTCATCCATGAAATACTGTCGATTGTATAATCCGGTGACCAGATCATGCTGATGCAGATAATTGATTTGTTCTTCCAACTCGGAGGTATCGGAACTGGAGCGAATCAAAATCTGGGTACAGGGCTCGCCATCGTAACTGGCGCGGGAAAATTCCAGTGTTGCCGAGATCTGCTCGCCACTGCTGTGTATCAGTTGCAAATCCAGCTGGTTGGCTTCATTTTCATTTTTACTGAGTGCGCGCAGAAAGGACTTCAATTGATTTTGTTGTGACGCGTCGACCATATCAATTATCGGCGTTCCTTCCAGTTCATCGAAATCGGGATTTCCGAACAACTCCATATAGACTTCATTGGCATAGATGTGCATGCCTTCGTGTACATAGGCGACCGCATCTTTTGAATTTGCCAGTAGATTCTGACAACGTTTCTCGCTCTCCTGGAATTCAAGTTCCAGGCGCATTGCGCGTCGCCACACATTAATGTTGTAGGATTCACGTTTAATCACCTGAATCAGGTGGTCAAGATTATCGCTGGCGACGACGTCCTGAGCTCCCTCGTTAATCGATTCAACAGTGACTTTGCGGCTAATCTTTTTGCCCATTGCAATGATTGAAACATGACGCCCGCACTCGCGAATCAGGTGTTGTGCCTGCGATAAATTGAAATCGGGTAGATCGATCGAAAACAGTACCAGGTCAACGGTTTTATTTTCGAGGATGTCACACATATCTCCGCTATCTTCGGCGAATTCGGCGCGTACCTGCATGCCGGTAGCCCGCAGCGAGCTGGTGATTTGCTCGGCTTTGTGGAAGCCTTCATCGACGATAAGCAGGCGTATTAGTTTTTCTTCGTTTTGCATAGGGTAGTGCACGATTGTATCTGTTAATTCCTGAGGTCAATAATAGCGGATAACTACGAATCAAACATAGATTCCGGTATGATTAGCGTTTTTTTGGCGGGGGGCTAATGGCCAGTTACAGCACAAATGAGTTTCGCAGTGGTTTGAAAATCATGATCGATGGCGATCCCTGTTCAATTATCGAAAACGAGTTCGTTAAACCAGGCAAAGGCCAGGCCTTTAACCGGGTTAAAATTCGCAACCTCAAAACTGGAAGAGTACTGGATAAAACCTTCAAGTCCGGTGAGTCGCTGGAGGCTGCGGATGTCATGGACATCGCGATGCAATATCTTTATAGCGATGGAGAATTTTGGCATTTTATGGACCCGGAATCATTCGAACAACAGGCGGCCGATGCCAATGCCGTTGGCGATGCGCAACAGTGGCTGAAACCGCAGGAGAACTGCGATGTTACGCTTTACAATGGTTCTCCCATCAGCGTGACGCCACCTAATTTTGTCGAACTGGAGATAGCAGATACCGATCCCGGGCTTAAGGGTGATACCGCGCAGGGCGGTACCAAACCTGCAACGCTTGAAACCGGTGTTGTCGTCAAGGTTCCACTGTTCCTTGAGATTGGTGAAATGGTCAGGGTTGATACCCGTAGTGGCGAGTATATGTCGCGCGTGAAAAAATGACCGGGATCAATCGGTGACCTGGCAGCCGAGTGCCAGCCTGACAGTGATTCGCGAAAGAGCCCGGGTATATCAACAATGTCGGGCTTTTTTTAATACCCGGGGTTGTCTCGAAGTCGATACACCGTTAATTCTGCCCGCTACCAGTACCGACCCGAATATTGAATCCTTCAATGTCGCCGATCGACCAGGATTTTTGCAAACTTCGCCTGAATTTGCGATGAAACGATTATTGAGTTCGGGTTGCGGATCCATATTTCAGATATGTCATGCCTTCCGTCAGGGTGAAGCTGGGCACCTGCACCACCCGGAGTTTACCTTGCTCGAATGGTACCGAGTGGACTTCGACTACCAGCGTTTGATGGATGAAGTGGAGCTGTTGATCACTACGCTGAGCCTGCGTCAGTGTCAGTTTAATCGCGTCAGTTATCGCGAGTTATTTCAACGCGAACTGGGTCTTGATATCGATGGCATCGAACTGCAAAATTTACGCCGGCGTAGCGCCGAGCTGGTGCTGGGCAGCGATTGTGAAAAACTGGATTTTGATCAGTGCCTCGACCTGTTGATGGGGGTCGCGATTGCACCCCGTTTGCAGGGCTACCAGTTTGTCTATGATTACCCGGTTTCACAGGCTGCACTGGCCCGGGTCAGGGCCGATGACCCGAGAGTCGCCGAGCGCTTCGAGTTGTTTTTTAATGGCATCGAACTGGCAAACGGATTTTCAGAACTCACAGATGCAGAACAGCAACGAACCCGATTTGAACGGGAAAATAAAATTCGCAGATCGCGTGATTTACCGGTTTATGAAATTGATGAAAACCTGCTCGCTGCACTGGATTCCGGTTTGCCGAACTGCGCCGGGGTTGCGCTCGGACTGGATCGACTCTTGATGGTACTGCTCGATCTCGATTCGATCGAACAGGTGTTAACCTTTGCCTGAAGTTAGTAGTCCATCAAACTTTGGTTAATCGACCACTAGACATTTCTCACAAGGGCCTAACCGGGGTCGGGGAAGTGCCCGATTAGCTGGCCCATCT
>QIJI01000293.1 GCA_003231795.1 Gammaproteobacteria bacterium | reverse complement strand
CAATCGAGTCGATAACAGATGCGCGAGAGATTCACCACCAGCCCGCTCCAGCATCCAGCCCAACAGATCCGAGTTAGGTGACCTGTACTGCCATAGTTCCCCGTGATCACCTTGTGCGCGTTCGATTGAACACAGGAACTGATGCAGGCTTTGATCAATTTCATCGACGCCGCAAGGATGCCAGGCGGTCGCAGTACGATATTCGATAAATTTCCCCGCCGTGGCCAGGTAGTCTTCTTTGAAATCAATACGAACCTGCATATCGAGCACCTGTTGCAAGGTCGCGTCGCGATATCCCGAATCGGCCAGTTCGGGAATAGTGTCAATAACCGGCTTTGACGGGTCCAGCAAACCATCGCCGATCAGGGCACCGGCCAAAGTGGCGGTTATCGATTTGCTCACCGAAAATACGATATGCGGATGGGTTTCAATGTCGGCCTGCGAGTACCATTCATGCACCAGATTGCCCCGATGCGCCACTAACAATGCATCGGTGTTCGAGACTTCGAGCCAGTCTTTCAACGACCAGACCTGGTCTTCGTAACCAGAAAACTTGACCGCGTCGATCGCGCTACCGCCTTGCAGCGGCAATGCACTCACTTCACCGCCGCGGGCTATTAGCTCGCTCGGGATAATTTCGCGCACATGATGAAACGACCAGCGACCGTGAGGCGGCAGTCGCCAGTTGGATAAATTTAACGAAGCGGGTCTGGAAGACACTATTCGAGTTCGGTTATTTTTTTACAGTTGTTTGAATCGAGTACCGTCTGGCACATTTCGAGATGCAAGCGCCCACCGCTGGTATAAGGATGTGACTCAATTACCGCTTCATTCAATTCAATCCCGAGCCCTGGCTGCTCGGGTGCCGGCATATAACCCTGCTCCCAGACCAGTGGTTGTTTCAAAATGGCGTCGTGAAATTCGGTCTGGATGGTCTCGAGTATGAGGAAGTTGGGACAGCTAAATGCAACCTGGGTGGCGGCGGCATGTGCAATCGGCCCGCAGTAAATATGCGGTGCAATCTGCGCATTGAACAGTTCGGCCATTACCGCGATTTTTTTGGTTTCCCATATTCCGCCGCTACGCCCGATGTCCGGTTGCAAAATCGATACCCCAACCTTGAGTGCCTGGTGAAATTCAACCCGGGTAGTCAATCTTTCACCGGTGGCGACTGGAATCGTGGTCGACGCGGCAACCTTGCCGATGGCTTCCATCTGATCAGGGGGACAGGGTTCTTCAAACCACAGGGGATCGTAAGCTTCTAGTCGACGCGCCAGGCGAATCGCCGAAGAGGTCGTCATCTGTCCATGGGTACCAAACAAAATGTCGGCGCGATCACCCACCGCTTCGCGAATTTTCCGAACATTGTCTTCGCAGCGCGACAACTCGACCAGCGACAACTCGCGCCCACCCTGAAAACTGTAAGGCCCGGCTGGGTCCTGCTTGATCGCGGTGAATCCCATATCGACATAATCGAGTGCGCGGGCCGCAGCCGCGTCGCCATCGTGGTAAACATCGGGCGCATTCTCGCCCGGGTTGCCGTCGGCTGACAGCGCCTCCGGGTATAGATAGGTGTAGGTGCGGATGCGATCGTGGAACTGGCCCCCCAACAATTTGTAGACCGGCACATCATGCGCTTTGCCGAGAATATCCCAGATTGCCATTTCAATGCCGCTGAATACACCCATCATGCTGATATCCGGGCGTTGCGTGAATCCGGCCGAATAAACCCGGCGGAACATGATTTCAATATTATGCGGATCTTCACCGGCGATGTAACGTTCGAAAGTATCTTCGACCATAGCGCAGGCGATATCACCCGACACCGGAATGCCATAACACTCACCGATGCCTTCGATTCCATTGTCAGTCGTGATTTTAACGATCACCCAGAAGGATCCACCGATACCGCTGGGTGGAACCGTGACCCAGGTTTTAATGTCCTTTAATACCATCCGTATTTCCGACACGACAAGATAACGATAAGTTACTCTAAACAGTCAATTTACGAAACTGGTAATAGCGCCTGCTTGATCACTTCCAGTAACTTGTCCATCTGCTGCGTTGGAATGCCGGCCGAAAATCTCGCCACATGCTGAATCGGTGGCGGCTGCGGTAATCTGCTGCGATCAACTTTTAATCCACGGCTGTCGCCTCGCCGGCCTGATTGTAGCTGCTCAAACACATCCAGGTTAACCAGGCCGATCCCAAGCCCGCTACGAACCGCGTTCACCATGCCGTCTATGCTCGGACATTCGAACACCACTTTTAATTTCCGCTCGACCCGGGCCAGTGCCTTTTCCGCCCAGGCCTTGTAAAAACAATCCTTGTGATAGGCGACAAAAGGAATCGAGTCGTATTCATCGAGCTGCATATCATCGGACATCAACCAGACCACGCGTTGCAACCCGAGCGGCTCATCCTGTTCGAGTTGTTCACTTTCGAAAACCTCAATCAGCGCCATGTCGATATCGCCCTGCGCCAGCCAGCGCAACAGTTCAGGGGTATGGGCGACTCTCGATGTCAATGCTATATTCGGATAACTGGTAGCGAAGCTGGACAGAATCTGGGCCATCCCGGGAGCGGTAACATCTTCGGTGATGCCGAGCCGCAATTTCCCGGACAGGTCACTCTGGTGAAAACTGGCACAGGCTTCATCGTGCAGTTTGACCAGGCGCCGGGCGTACTCGAGTAACCTTTCGCCTTCGCTACTCAAAGTCATACGCCCGTCTACACGCCCGAAAAAACTTCGATTCAATCGTCGTTCCAGCCGTTTCATTTTATGACTTACCGCCGACTGCGACAGGTTCAGCTTTTTTGCCGCCCGCGTCACCCCACCGGTTTCAACAATCGTAATAAACGCACGCATGGAATCAATGTCGAGGGTTGCGCTCAAATCAGGACCGTCTTCTGGCTTTTACGAACCAGTCCGGTGTTATTGCGTTATCGGTGAATATTTTCAACGGCGTTCTAAAGACTATAAAGGCTTAGTATGACAAATTTCGATGAAGTTTATGAAAATAATTCGTTTTGTTCATAGAGTAACAGTCCGTATATTTCTCTTCTCAGACAGGTTACGGGCATTTCCATGACGCCATTTCCGCATTTGTTCAATCCTCTCGAGTTACGCCATCGCAAGCTCGAAAACCGGATTGTGTTTGGTGCGCACACCGCCAATATGTCCGAGCAAGGACTGCCGGGCGAACGACACCGCGGCTACTACGAGGAACGCGCCATCGGAGGTGCGGCCATGATAGTAGTGGAGGCGATGCCGGTGCACGCTACCGCGGTGCTGACCCGCGGTAACTTTCGCCATTGTGACGATGCGGTCATTCCGCATTTTCGCAAGCTGACCGATGCGATACACGACCATGGCACTACGATTCTGCAGCAACTTTACCATGTCGGCCAGCACGGAGACTCGGATCTGTCATTCATGCCGCATTGGTCACCGTCCGGGCTTGCTTCTTATCATGACTCGGATGGTAGCCATGCGATGCGCGAATCTGAAATTCTCGAAGTCATCGAATGTTTTACCCTCGCCGCGAAACGCTGCCAGGCTGCAGGATTCGATGGTATCGACATCTTCGCGGCCTATCACTGTCTTATCGATCAGTTCTGGACTCCCTGGTCAAACAAACGCGGCGACCGCTGGGGAGGATCGCTGCAAAACCGCTGCCGCCTGTCCTTGTCAATCGTCAATTCGATTCGAGCCGCCTGCGGCGAAGATTTTATTATCGGCATGTCGATCGGATACGCACCTGGCACGCCTTACGTGATGACACTGGAAGACTTCCAGGCCGTTATTTCGTTGCATGACCAAAGCGGCAATCTCGATTACGTATCATGCGGCTCGGGCAACTACATCGACTATGATCGGGTCATGCCGACCTTCGTGCATGGCGAAAAGCTCGGAGGTCCGCTTGCTGCAGCGCTAAAAGATGTCGTCAAACAAGCAAAGGTCACCGCCGAAAGCCATATCCGCACCCCCGAAAACGCCGATTACACCATTGCCGGCGGTGATGCCGATCTGGTATCGATCGTGCGTGGCCAAATTGCAGATCCGCACCTGGTGAACAAAGCGCGCGAAGGCCGCGCCGACGATATCCGTGGCTGTATTTCCTGCAACCAGATGTGCTGGGGCCGTCGCTCGCGTGACTTCTGGATTTCATGCCTGATCAATCCTTCCGCAGGGCGCGAATTCGAATGGGGTGGCGATCGATTTGAAACCGCTTCCGAAACTAAAAAGGTACTCGTCGTCGGTGGCGGACCCGCCGGCCTGGAGG
>QIJI01000153.1 GCA_003231795.1 Gammaproteobacteria bacterium | reverse complement strand
TTGCCTGCTTTTTTGATCTTGTCGATGACTTCCTTGTGCATCAGCATGTAGTTGCAGACGTCTTCCATCGAATCAAATTCGGCGTGGCTTTTTTCCTCGGGTACGAACACCCGTGGATGCATGCCATCGAAAGAGTCAAAATAGTTAATGTGGTAAAACCGGTTAACGAATTTTTCCAGGCCGAGCAAATTAAACGAGGTCGGGGAAACAAAGAAAATGGGTTTTTCGTTACGGCGAAAGTAGGTCAGTATGTCTGACAAGCCGCGAAGTTTAGGGGTTCTGACCATGCCTGGATTCCAAATACCGGTATTATCGGCTGTTACGGCTCATTTCACCAGCCCATATTCGGGGCTCCGCAAGTTGAAACAGAGTCGCCTGGTCGAGTCAGGTTTTACCAGTCACGAAAATCGCGGCTTTGTAATGGCAGGCGATGGCGGGCTGCCTTGTAGTCACGGCGTTGCTGTGCCGGGGTAATGCCAAACTGGTTATGGTAACTGCTGGTCAGATGCGATTGTGAACTGAAACCAACCGAATCTGCAATTATTGTCATGGGTAAGCGAGTATTCAAAATGAGTGAACGGGCGCGGTCAAGCCGGCGTTGAGCCAGCATTTTTGATGGTGTGGTGTTCAACTCTCTACGGAACAAGCGCAACAACTCGCGCCGACTGATTCCGATTCGACTGGCCAGATCGGCAACCGTGATCGATTGACCGACCCCGGCTTCGATCAGGCTCAAGGCACGATGAATTTGCGGCGAATGTTGATGAATCGTAAGGCGGCTGGAAGGGCTTCCCGGTAACACGATTGACTGTTCCTGCAATAGCATTTGGCGAGAAATCTTTAATGCAATTTCATTTCCCAGATCCTGTCGAACCAGTTCGATAAACAGGTCGAGGGTAGCGGATCCCCCCGAGCAGGTGATGCGATTTCGATCAATAACAAAACGCTGGTAACGGGCATGCACCTGCGGAAATAAAATACAAAAGCTTTCAAAATCTTCCCAGTGTGTCGTGGCGCTGTGATGGTTTAACAATCCGCTTTGGGCCAGCAGAAACTTTGGGCCAGCAGAAACGCACCGTTTGATATGCCACCAATTTTTCGTCCTGCGGCAGCCTGATCTGCGAGCCAGCGACATAGCCGGGGTTGATTTATCTGGCTGGCGTCAAATCCGGCCACGATAAACGCGATATCCGGCGCTTCCACCTGGTCGATTGATTTGCCCGGATTAAACCATAGTCCACTACCATCCTGAATCGGCTGGTTGTCTTCGCACAGAAATGTCCAACGATAAATTTCAGACTCGGCGAATCGATTCGCGTGCCTTAATACGTCGAGTGCCGAGGCGATGCAGAAAAGCGGAGCACCGGGGCAAAGACAAAAGACAAAGTGACGATTCATTCGCCCATATTTAACAAAATTAGTCCCATATGTAAAAGAAATTAAATGTTAGTTTACCGATAATAGCGCCCTCAAAAGCAATCTTGAAACTGCCATGACCAGAACCAGTCGCCGTCGAAACCGCACCCGACCCACCGCACCCGAGCATGCAATTCATCAAATCGATCGCAAAGTGCTGCGTAACCGGTTTTCACCACTCGAAGCGCTGGAGCCGGAGCAGCTCGAATTCATTCACGATATTTCCCTGCGCATCGTCGAAGAAGAAGGTGTTGAGGTAATGGGGGATCAGGCGCTTGATCTTTATCGCAAGGCAGGCGCTGAGGTCGATGAAAATGGCGTCGTGCGGATGGACCGCGCGTTATTGCTGGAAACAGTAGCACAGGCTCCAAAAACCTACGATGTTGTCACCCGCAATCCCGAACAGACACTTAAAGTAGGCAGCGATGTGATTAACTTCGGGCTGGTATCCGGTACCCCGAATGTGCATGACAATATCAACGGGCGACGTGCAGGCAACTTTGAAGATTATAAAAAACTGATCAGCTTCGGGCAGTACTTCAATGTTCTGACCTTCTTTGGAAACCAGGCGACTGCGCCCACCGACATGCCGGCCAACTCGCGCCATCTGGATACGACCTTTATTAATTTAACCATGTCGGACAAGCCGTTTTTAGCAACCGGCATTGGCGCGGGTCGGGCGCGTGATGCAATCGAGATGACAGCGATTTCCCGGGGTTTGACGATGGAGGAAATGAAATCGAATCCGAGCGTGATGACCAATATCAATGTAAATTCTCCGCGCAAGCTGGATGATGCCATGGCCTATGGTGCAATGCAGATGTCACTGTTTGGTCAGCCGGTCACAGTAACGCCTTTTACTTTAATGGGCGCGATGACGCCGACTACCATGGCCGGTGCACTGGCGCAGCAAAACGCCGAAGCGCTTGTCGGAATCGCGCTGTTGCAGTTAACCAATCCGGGTACGCCGGTTGTTTACGGAGGGTTCACTTCAAACGTCGATATGCGCTCCGGATCACCGGCATTTGGAACACCAGAAAATTCACTCGCCAATATTGCCGGCGGACAGCTCGCACGCAAGTACAACCTGCCTTATCGGACCAGTGCCTGTAATGCGTCGAATGCGGTAGATGCGCAAGCCATATACGAAACCCAGATGGCACTATGGGGCGCGGTCATGGGTCACGGTAACTTGATTTATCACGCCGCGGGTTGGCTCGAAGGAGGTCTGGTGGCGTCTTTCGAAAAGCTTGTAATCGACTGTGAAATGCTGCAGCACATGAGCAAGATGCTGGAACCGATCAAGATTAACCTGGAGGAAATCGGGCTGGAAGCAATGCGCGAAGTGGGTCCCGGCGGGCATTTCTTCGGCTGCGCCCACACCATGGAACGCTACAAGGATGCTTTTTACGAACCCTTCGTCAGCGATTGGCAAAATAGTGAAAACTGGGTTTTGGCGGGTGCTAAAGACGCCACTACGCGAGCCACTGAACTGTGGCCGAAAATTTTGCAGGAGTTTGAACCGCCACCGAGCGACCCGGCGATCATCGAAGAACTCGAAGCCTATATGGCCAAGCGTAAGGAAGAACTGAAAGGTGATGAACCCATCCTGGAACCTACCCGGTAGCGACAGTCTTCATCAAAACATCTTCGAACGGATAGCGGGTCAGGTTTTCGTAACCGTCTTCGGTGATCAAAACCTGGTCCTCGAGTTTGACCCCGTCCTTGCCACCCACTGCGCCTGCGTAAACTTCGACACACAACACCATGCCCGGTTCGACTACGCCATCGTAGCCATGTGCTTCAAAGTCTTCTCGATATCGGATCGACGGATACTCATCGCATAAGCCGACCCCGTGCATTACCACGCCATACCGATTCGGAATACAGTCTTCGGGAAGTCGGTGCGCCTTTTCGGTGATTTCCTGAAAAGTCACGCCCGGTTTCAGCAATTCCATGTTGGTCATGATGTGCTCGTAGGAAAGCTGGTACAAACGTAGCTGTTCAGCAGTGGGTTCTGCGCCGCCGCTAAACCAGGTGCGCGAGATATCGCAACAGATGCCGTAACAGCCGATCATATCGGTGTCGAGCGAAAGCAACTCGCCGGGCCCGACAATGCGTGGCCCCGATTCCTGAAACCAGGGATTGGTGCGAGGGCCGGATGAAAAAATACGTGTCTCCAGCCATTCACCGCCACGTTTAATATTACCAGCATGCAAAACAGACCAGATCTCGTTTTCACTTTTGCCAATTTCGATAGCATCCTGCATTTCATGCATTGCGGCTTCGCAGGCGGCGACCGAACAGCGCATGGCCTTGATTTCATCGGGGCCCTTGATCACCCGGGCAAGCTCGGTGACTGCCTGGCCTTCAAACACTTCGAAGCCGATTTTTTCGAGTGCGCGCAGCCCGGAGATTTCAATTTTATCTACCGCCAGGCGTCTATTATTGCCGCTGTGGGTGCGCATCAGGTCATCGATTTCACGCGCGAACAATGCGGCGTGTTCTTCGCCACGATGTCCCGTTTCAAAATAAAAGAAAGACGCGCCACGTCGCAATTCCTTGACCAAAGGCAGGTGTGCTGACAGATGATCGCAGTTGTGGAAATCAAACAGCGCAATGTATCCCTCGGCAGAGACAAAGCAGGCGCGCGCCGGATTGTGCGTAATCCATAACTGCATGTTGGTGGTGTCAGTGGCGTAGCGGATGTTGAGCGGGTCAAACAATACGATGCCGCCGTAATCGTTTTGCTGCAGTTCCTGTACCAGTCGTTGCAGGCGAAACTCGCGCATTCGATCCAGATTCGGGTATTCGATACCCAGTGCATTCCATTCTTCGAAAGCGAGCGCGGTCGGCCCGATTTCAATGCGGTCATTGTTATCCGGCGTTCCGTCCGGCTTGAGTGCAAACTCGGGATTGCGGGATGGATCGATCTTCCGCTCATCACTGTCGATTGAGTAAGGTGATTTGGCCATGATGAGGTATCCGCAAACAAAATGTCGCGCCAGCATAAGCTAATTTTCCAGACCGGACAATTGGTCGGTCAAGTGAATCGAAAAGCAGCCACAATGCTCGCATTGCAAATCTATTTTGCCCATGAAATGATACCCGGCCAGGAACCCAGGTCGAGGCCACAGCAATGAAGTTCGATCCCGATAGACCGTTAAATCTGCTATTGCATCGATCAGATATCGAATGCTGCAGGGTGGTTGGTGGAAAATCGGCTGAACATGCTCCGGGCATGCGGCGATGGCTGGAGTCGAAAGGTGTCTAAGCATAAAGCCAGCATGGAATCGATGATTGCCCAGGCATGTCATTATGTTGACCCGCATTCGGGAGGGATCAGCCCGCCGATTCAGTTTGCCTCGACTTATGCCAGGGATCGCGAGTATGAGTTTGTCGGTGATTACAGTTATAGCCGCTCGGCCAATCCGAGCTGGCAAGTAGTTGAGCAGGTTTGTGCTGAGCTGGATGGGGGTGCCGAGGCGTTGTGTTTTGCCTCCGGCATGGCGGCGGTGTGCGCTTTTTTTGAAACCGTTAACAGCGGCGAACATATCGTCGCCCCGCGAATCATGTATCACGGAACCATGGACTGGTTAAGACGCATCTCGGAGCGACGGGCAATTGGCCTCGATATTTTTGATGTGGGTAATATCGACAATTTGAAAAATGCGGTAAAGCCGGGTCAAACCTCGGTGGTCTGGATCGAAACACCGGTTAATCCGACCTGGGACGTCATCGATATTGCTGCCGCGGCGGAAGTGGCGCACCAGGCCGGCGCGATTCTTGCCGTTGATTGTACCGTGGCCTCGCCGGTAACCACGCGCGCGCTCGATTTTGGCGCCGATATTGTTTTCCACTCTGCGACCAAGTATTTAAACGGACACAGTGACGTGGTCGCCGGGGTTCTGGTTAGCGCCAGGCTGGATGAGCGCTGGGCCGATATCAAAAATGTGCGTAGTCTAAGC
>QIJI01000348.1 GCA_003231795.1 Gammaproteobacteria bacterium | reverse complement strand
GCAAAACCACCGCCTCCGAGCGATGCATTGGATGGATTTGTAACCGTGAGTGTCAATCCTACGGTTACCGCGACGTCGATTAAATTACCCCCCCTGGCAACTATTGCCTTGCCGGCATCGACCGCATAATCGGATGGCGCTGAAATCATGATTCGGGTGCCTTCCGCTGGTACCGCGATGACTGCGGGAGCAAAATACAACATGGCTAGTAACGTGCCGAGTAAAGTGAAGTTTATTTTCATTGTCATAACAGGGAACGGGACGAATTAATCAGCATAACCCGGCGTTTCCCGATCGACCACCCTTTTCATTGTCAGCGGGTCAGGCCGCGATAGATTTCGGAGATCCGGTAGGGCAGTTTGTTGATATCGTCGATCAATACGTAGCTGGAACCCCCAAACATGTGGGGCAGATAGTCACGAGCCTGTTCGTCAATGGTGATACAAAACGGGTGAATACCCCGCTGGCGTGCCTCTAGTAATGCCATGCGCGTATCTTCGATGCCGTATTTGCCACTGTAACTATCGTAGTCGTCGGGTTTGCCGTCGGAGAGCGTAACCAGGAGTTTGGTTTTGGCTTTAATCTGATCGAGCTGGTGGCTGAGGTGACGAATTGCAACACCCATACGGGTATAATCCTGAGGTTTAATGGCAGCGATTCGTGCGTGCACTTCGGGACTGAAGTTTTCGTCAAAGGTTTTAACGCGATAAATATCACAGCGTTTACGAGTAGTACCCGAAAAACCGTAGATTGCATATCGGTCGTCGAGGGTTTGCATCGCTTCGGCGAGCAGCACCAACGCTTCCCGCTGCGCGACATTTATCCAGCCCTTGGTTGAGCCACTCATGTCGATCATAAAAATGACGGCGATATTGCGTTCGATACGCTGTGCTTTTCGGTAAAGTCGCGACGTCATTTCCATTCCGCTGCGAACATCGCAGATGGCCTCAACCTGGGCATCGAGATCAGGATTTTCGCCATCAGGCTGCTTTTTAAGAATCCGGTACTCTTCCCGTAATGCTTCAAAACTACGACGTAGCGATTTCAAATGTCCACGATATTTAACCAGTGTCTGCCTGACGAAATCGGACTGGTAGTCCGGTTTAAGTTCAATTTCACGCAACCTGCACCAGTCTTCGCGGTGTGCATTTCGCTCGTAGTCCCACTCGTCGTAAGTAAATACGCGTTGCGCGGAAACCTGAACCGACACCTCATCGCCTGGCGTTATGGCATTGACGTTGTTGAATTGATAGTCGCTGGCGCTGATATCGAGGTAGTTTTCGGGCAGGTTTCCTCGATCCTGCAGTATCGACCGGGTCAAGGATCTTGTCGCGCTATCGATTGTGACTGGATTACCATCGAGTAAAAATTCGAATTCCGAATCGGACAGTAATTTAAATTCGAATCGATTGCGGCTGTCAGCGGACTGCGGATGATCAAAATCGTCCCCAGGCGACTCCTGTTGCTCGGCTGCGATTCGACCCAGGGCCCGTCGTAATTGCTGCGCTTGTGTTTCAAGTCGTGATTTGAGTTTCTGCTGAACCCGGACCGGGTCAATCTTTCCCTGAAACAGAAACGGAGCGGGGCGCGGTTTGTCCCACCATTCATGACTCAGGCGAATCGAATCCGTGACACTGGCTTCGGGCCTGGCCAGCTCTTTTTCCACTGCCTTCCAGATCTCGGGCGTTTGCTCCTGAAATACCTTCATTTGTCTTGCGAGCCCAGGATAGTCACGCGCAATACAGGCATTCAGACGCAATGTTTCAAGATAGTGAAAGGTTTGCAGCATGGGTGCTTTACGCGGAATCTGATCGATAGTCTCAGCATGCCAGGTGCCATACCAGCATTGCGCCCATTGATGAACCGCGATTGCTTTGTAACAGGCAAAATTGTCCTGCTTGACCGAAAAATGATCGATAGCAAAAGGTAGTCGCAAAGTCTCACTGTCGGTCAGGCAATCTTTGCTCCCCTCGATTGACATTTTACGGCCGTCGAGTCCGTGCATGAAATATTGCAATACGCCGCGTACATCGGTTAATTCAAGACCGCGTGATCGTTGTCGTTGCTGCAAAATGTACTGATCGAGATTATTGAGTAGATCAATCGCAACCTGCGGGCCTTCCTCGAAACAGGCGTTAATTGCAAGTTGCAACCAGTCCTCGCAACCGTCGTGGCCGAGGGCTCTAAGTGCCATTGCGGCCTTGCGTGAAAACAAAAGGGCGATCTCGGGTTGCGTTCTGGCAATCGAGAGCACCGAATGCAGAACAAAATCCTGCCATCGTAGGTCCAGTTGAAGGATTAAACTCGCAATTTCCTTGACCTTGTGGTCATCAAAGAACTGGCCTCCGAGCTGGTATTCTAGTTTTACCCTGTCGAGGCTCATGACTGACACAGGGGACAGTAGTAACTTGAGCGTTGCCCCTGAAGCAAATGTTTAATACGGGTACCGCAATGGTGACAGCTATCTTTGTTGCCATAAACCTGCAGTGATTGCGTAAAATAGCCCGGGTTTCCATCTGCCTGGGTAAAGTCCTGCAAGGTGGTACCACCCTGATCGATGGCTGAGGCCAGAATTTCCCTGATACTGTCGACGAGCCGCGCGCAACGGGGCTTGCTGATTCGCCGGGCAGCCCGGGCAGGACGAATTCCGGCCTGAAATAACGCTTCGCTGGCATAGATGTTTCCGATGCCCACGACAATCTGGCTGTTCATAATTACCAGTTTAATTGCGGCTTTGCGGGAACGACAACAGCGATACAGATATTCAGAAGTGAAACTGTTTTCAAGTGGCTCCGGCCCGAGATTGCTGAGCAGTCGATGCTGCAAGGGATCCTGTTCGCTGTAGAGCAAGGCACCGAAGCGCCTTGGATCACGAAATTTAAGCGACAGACCATTACCCAGTTTAATTTCTACATGCTCATGAGATTGAGCGGCGGCGGATTGCGGCAAGATTCGCATGCTGCCCGACATCCCCAGGTGCCAGATCAAATGGCCCTGGTCGAGTTGCATCAGTAAATATTTGCCGCGGCGAGTGACTGCGATAATTCGTCGCCCTGCAAGCCCGGCGACCTGTTCGCTGATTGGCCAGCGCAAACGTGTTTCGCGCAGAATTACGCGGTCGATTATCTGATTTTGAATATGGGGCTCAATTCCCCGCCGGGTGGTTTCGACTTCTGGTAATTCGGGCATGCTGATAGAGTGTTAGCGTTCGTGAAAAACCCAGCCCAGCGCGATCCCGCCCATCCAGGCGGATTCTTCCTCTACCAACGGGCTGTCTTCAATTTCCGAATTTTCGAGACTATCGTAGCGGACAAATCCGCCCAGCCACAATCTGCCAAAACGTTTGCTATAGCTGAATTCCGAGCGCAGGCCGCTGAAGCCACCGTCGGCATTATAAGCCGGGCGAAAACCGGTCGCGTCTTCAGCGTTCACGGAGTAAAAGTATTCATGATATTTTTCACTGGCATAAAGCGGGCCGATATTGAAATTAAGTTTCCAGTTGTCAATACGTTTGGCGGGTTGGCGCCAGGATAAACGAGGATGGAAAACCTGCCCGATTTGTTCAAGCTGCCCATCGAGTGTTATCGCAAAGCGTAAAGGCAAATCCAGCCACCACGCACTATTTTGCATCTGCTGCAGGCGAATGTTAAATGACGGGCCGATTTCGACGATAGCTTCCAGCTTGTCCATACCCTCTCGCTCGGGGATATCGTCATCCACTGGCGGCGAAATATTGCCACTTAGCGTAATCAGCAAATCATCGGTTTTAAGAAAAATTCCCTGTGCACCATCATCAACTCGCAAGCGATCGCCGCGATACTTGATATAGGGGATTGGAAGCAAATAGCTGGATTCGCTGCTGGATCCGCGATAATCAGGTGTGCTCAGTGCCAACAACGATGCTCCCACTTCCAGTTTTGGCAGGCTATCCTGGGCGAAGGCAGGGCTTGCTAGCAGTAACAATAAAAGGCTAGCCCGCATTTTCGTCTTTACGCAGCGATATAAGGTTGTAATAGAGGTCGGCACTGAAATGGTATTGTATTCCAATGCGAGGATTCGCAATTACTATCTCGGGATCAATTGACATCAGGAAAAACTCCTGTTGGCGCCCGTCTTCGAAGTAAGCCGTGAATTTCTGTCGTGGAGTCGCACCACTATCGAATTTTTTTACCGCTGTGGCTTCGAGGCCCTGCCAGTTTTTGATCAGCTCTTCGGGCGGGTCTATGGTTTGCATATCGCTGTCGAGTTGCCAGCCGCCTTCGTTATCGCGTTGCAGAGTCCAGCCGGGTAACTTGAGAGACGTCAATGCGATCGACTGCGGCAGTAGTCGACG
>QIJI01000510.1 GCA_003231795.1 Gammaproteobacteria bacterium | reverse complement strand
CTGGGCGATAGCGATATTCCGGGCATCGATATCTTGCTCAAACTATTCGATCGCATCCACGACGAGCCAGAAATTAGCACCCAGAACCTGCTCGACCGATTCAAGGGAGAAGACCACGAAAACCATCTTTACAAACTGGCCGCGATGGACCCACCGATCGAAAACGAAGAAAGTCTCGAAAAAATGTTTGGCGATTGTTTACAACAGCTTGAAAAACAGTATATTGACCACCGCCAAAAACAACTTATCAGCAGAGCACAGGCTGGCGAAACCCTGTCCGAGGACGAAAAACAGCAATATCGGAAATTATTCACCAAACAAACATAAGAGACTGAGTTATCTTGGAAAAACCCAAAAAAGTCTTATATACTGGTGGATTACTCTGCAACTTTTTACTTTTTGAGGCACTATGGATCAAGATCAGCAATCCCGGCTAAAAGAACTGATTGCCAAAGGCAAGGAACAGGGCTTTCTGACCTATACCGAGGTGAATGATCATCTGCCCGAAGGCATTGTCGAACCGGAGCAGATCGAAGACATCATCCGTATGATCAACGACATGGGCATCAAGGTCCATGAATCGGCCCCTGCCGAAACCACCAGTATCCTGAGCGACACCGAAACCGAGCCGGATGAAGACGCCGCCGAAGAAGCCGCCGCAGCATTGGCCTCACTCGACAGTGAGTTCGGGCGCACCACCGATCCTGTGCGTATGTACATGCGTGAAATGGGCACGGTAGAACTGTTGACTCGCGAAGGCGAAATTAAAATTGCCCGTCGTATCGAAAACGGCCTCAACCAGGCCATTAGTTCGCTCGCGCGCTATCCCGACACCATGCGCATGATTCTGGTTCGCTATCACGAAGTCAGTCAGGAAGACGCCAAGCTCAGCGATCTAATCGTAGGTTATGTCGACCCGAATGAAGATCCGAATAGCATTCCGATGCCGGCTGTCGCGCAGGCAAGCGACGACGATGAAGACGATGAGGTTGAAGATACCGGACCCGATCCCGTAGAAGCCAAAAAGCGCTTTACCTCCATTGAGCGCGCCTTTAATCGGGCCATGAATTGTTTCACCAAGAACGACGTCAAAGGTTACGATCGCAACATGAGCCGGGCCGTAACCGACTTGATGGAAATCAAAATGTTACCGTTGTTTATCGACAAACTCGGTGCCAATCTGAAAGATGTGATTAATCGAATTCGCAGCAACGAGCGCACCATTCTCGATATTTGCGTGAAGCAGGCACTGATGCCACGCAAAACCTTTATCGAAACCTTCAAGGCCAATGAAACCAATCTGAAATGGATTGACAGCCATTTGAAGTCGAATGAGAAATACTCCAAAACCCTCGAAGCCTGCAAGGGTGAAATTCAGCGCTATCAGAAACGATTGAAAAATATCGAGAAAATTTCGAATCTGTCGATTCATCAAATCAAGGAAATCAATCGCAAAATGTCGATTGGCGAAGCCAAGGCGCGGCGCGCGAAAAAAGAAATGATCGAGGCTAACCTGCGCCTGGTTATTTCCATCGCGAAGAAATACACCAACCGCGGCTTGCAATTCCTCGACCTGATTCAGGAAGGCAATATCGGCCTGATGAAAGCAGTCGACAAGTTCGAATATCGCCGAGGTTACAAGTTCTCGACCTACGCCACCTGGTGGATTCGCCAGGCGATCACACGTTCGATCGCAGATCAGGCGCGCACTATTCGGATTCCGGTGCATATGATCGAAACCATCAACAAGCTGAATCGCATTTCGCGCCAGATGTTGCAGGAACTAGGGCGTGACCCACAGCCAGAAGAACTGGCCGAACGTATGGACCTGCCCGAAGACAAAGTACGCAAGGTATTGAAGATTTCCAAGGAGCCCATTTCGATGGCCACTCCGATCGGCGACGACGAAGATTCAAACCTCGGCGATTTCATCGAAGACACCAACGTGCTTCTCCCAGCAGACACCGCAACCAATGCAGGCCTGTCCGAGTCAACGCGTGAAATCCTGTCGAGCCTGACGCCGCGTGAAGCCAAAGTGTTGCGCATGCGCTTCGGTATCGACATGAATACCGACCACACGCTCGAAGAAGTGGGCAAACAGTTCGACGTCACCCGTGAACGCATACGTCAAATCGAAGCCAAGGCCCTGCGCAAACTGCGCCACCCCAGCCGCTCCGAACAACTACGCAGTTTTATCGACGCTGATTAAAGCCCTGTTCAAAACTGAAAAATGTCATTCCCGCGCAGGCGGGAATCTTATAGAATTGCGTCGTTCCAAAAGTAAACATTCCTGCGTAGAACACATTGACGCAGGAATTTTCGCGCCAGCCAAGGCGGGCTCGATGCGAACGCCGAGAGCATGGCTTAATGCCATGCCACCAAGCGGGAACCAATATTAGAACCACATCCGGCGTCTGAGTACTGACGCAGGAATTTTCTAGTCAGACAAGGCGGACGTGATGCGAACGCCGGGAGCGTAGCTTAATGCTACGTGACCAACTTAATATCACGACCAGCGCAGGATAACTAGAAAAAGACAAGTCAGAGGGCCTGTAGCTCAGTTGGTTAGAGCAGTGGACTCATAATCCATTGGTCGGAGGTTCAAGTCCTCCCGGGCCCACCACCCTTCCCCTTTGAAATCAATCACTTGCGTCGAATTTCGATCGAGACCCGTGGACTACTAGTCCATTGGTCTGTTGGGTATTGGCAACTTGAAATCTCTATGGACCGGCGACTGAAAATCTTCGTGTCTATAGAGAGGAAACCAGGTCAGATTTATTTAATCGATAACGTTGCTCTCATGCCATAAATAGATCTGTCCCGGTTTTTTCTCGGCCTGAGCCGGCACGCCTGGTGGCTGATTTTGACAGGATTGACCGGCGGGAAGGAACAATATTGGGCGTGCCGGCGAAAATCAGTTTGATTCCGGATGCACCAGGCCTGGACGGTGTCGTTAACCTCTTTCTTTACTTGGTGGAATAAGGAGAATAGGGTGTTAATTCTTCTATACTTCGTCGGTCACCCTGCCAAAGTCGATTAATTCTGCGGTTCCCGTAATCAATTACAAAAGGGCGGCGACATAACCGGTTATCACGCCGGTAAGTATAGGTATGACTCGAATCAAACCTTTTCCCAGTAGGGTTGCAAGTACCGTGGGAACCAGTACCAGTGCGCCGAATGCGACAAACAACATCAGTCCGCCAACAAGCCACTGCCTGGGTTCGAAATTGTATTCCGTAGACGATAAATTGATGCTCATAAGTCCTCCGTCATTCATTTGTGTGAATTTCGTTATTAGTTACCAAACCACAGATTATGTAACCTAAGCTCGAATCTGGGATAGTCTGGATTTTCAAGATCCAACCATTCATTTCAGGTGGCGATTTGTCCAACATTAAGAATTGATAGACTGACCTGAAAAACCGATAGCTTTATTTTTGAATCACTATTTACGGAAATCCGGCCCCGCTTCAAGCACGCTCGGATAGCCCGGGTTGGAACTGACAAGTTGTGCGCCACGGGGCGCTGTACTGCTGGCGGCTGAAAGTGCCACCAGCCCGGGAAGCGAGAACCCACCGCACCCGGTACCGAGTCTTGGGCAGGTCTGGGTAACTAGCCCGGTCAAGCGTAGACAGGAAGGTGATAGGCCGTAAGCCTTCGGGCTGAAGTGATAGAGCCCCGTTAAAGTACACTGGTAGGCATCTTGATTCGTATCGGCACGTATCGTTCAAATATTCTCTTTTCAAAATGTAATTCGAATAATTCGAATTCCAGGTTTGATAATTTTCACTTTGTCAAAGTACGCCCACTTGTTAGTATTTACGGTTTTTAATCGCAATAAAACTGTTTTGTAATTGCGGAGCGTAAAAGTGCAGAGAGACTATAGCCATATCATTATCGGATCGGGCTCGGCAGGATCAGTCTTGGCAAAGCGCCTCAGCGAAGATCTCGGAAACAATATACTGGTTCTTGAGGCTGGCCCGATGGATCGCAGCCTTTACCAGTTGCGAATGCCGGCTGCACTGGCGGTCCCTCTCGAGAGCGAACGCTACAACTGGGCATATTATTCCGAGCCCGAACCCTTTCTCGACGAACGAAGGGTTTACTACCCGCGTGGGCGAGTTGTCGGCGGTTCTTCGTCAATTAACGGAATGGTCTATCTACGGGGAAATCCGCTGGACTATGACGGATGGGCACGTGAAGGGGGACTTGAAGGCTGGTCGTTCGCCAACTGTCTACCCTATCTCAAGAAATTGGAGTCCAGCACCCTCGGGCCAAGCGAATTTCGCGGTGGCAACGGTCCGATCAAGGTCACAATGCCAGAATGTTCAAATCACC
>QIJI01000152.1 GCA_003231795.1 Gammaproteobacteria bacterium | reverse complement strand
GTTAAATTTCTCGCTATATCCAGGATTAACGACAAATTCGTTTGCCACTTGGCCTCACAAGCCGGTATTCTGGCGATCTTTAATAATCAAAAAAAAACAGATATGCAGAATGGATAAGGGCATATTACTAGTATTGTTTCTGGCATTGGCATTGCCGCTGGAGAGCATTGCTCAGGAAACCCTCGACGACGTTCGTTTCTCGGTTGAGCGTTTCGAGGTGATCGGAGACAATCCGATCGGAGAGCGCGCCAACAGCGTTGTCAACGAGTTCACCGGTGAGCAATACGGTCTCGAAGGTTTGTCTGCTGCGCGAGATGCGCTCGAGCGGGCCATCATCGACGCTGGTTTCAACTTTCATCGCGTATCCCTGCCTCCCCAGAACCTGTTTGAAGGAACCGTACAACTCAAGGTCTCGCGTTTCGCAATTGGCAGGATTTTGATTCAGGGCAACGAGTTCTTCGACGACGAAAATATTTTGAATTCGATACCCGGGCTGAGGCAGGGCGAAACTCCCAATACGCGGGAACTGTCACGTTCGTTGAAACTGGCAAACAAGCATGCTTCGAAAAGCACCATTCTAAGATTTACCGAGGGCGAGGATGCCGACTCGATTGACGCTGTATTGCAGGTCAAGGATCGTAATCCCCAGGTCTTTTTTGTCACCCTCGATAATACCGGTCCCGAAGACGGCGATATCTGGCGCAGCACTTTGGGATATCAGAATGGTAACCTGTTCAATCTCGACCACGCCATCACCGCTACCTTATCCACCGCACCCGAAGATACCAGTTCAACGACCCAGATTGGTATCAACTATTACATACCGTTGTATGGGCATGGTGCCAGCCTCGATATTCTGTTTTCCGATTCCGACTCCGCCGGTGAAACCGGTGGCGAAGACGACTCGGTCGGCGGCATCGCCGTCGGCGGTGGTCAGGCGCTGGAAATTACCGGGCAGGGTACGGTGCTCGGGTTGGTCTACAACCGTCCTATTCTGACCGATGGCGATTTCAATCATTCCTGGTCGGTCGGATTACAGCACAAAAATTTTAACAACGAGTCCAGGTTCGGAGGCGCTCGATTGAGCGGAGCTGACGTGCTCAGCATTCCCCTGGAGCTCGGATATCAATTCAGTCGCCAGCAACCCGGTTCCAGTTTTTCGGGTACTGTGACATTGGTGCAGGAAATCGGCGATGACGATTCCGAATACGAGCAGGACCGACATGATTCCGAGAGTGGCTGGACCGCGCTGCGCTACAACCTTTCATTCGACCAGTTATTTGCAAAAGAATATCTGTTTCATATCGGTTTTTCCGGACAACAAACGAGCGAACTGCTGATTTCGGGGGAGCAATTTGGCGTTGGCGGTGTCGGTACCCTGCGTGGTTTTGAAGAGCGTTCGGTGACGGGCGACTCGGGTTATCAGATGACTTTTGAAGTCTGGTTTCCATCGCTCACTGCCTACAATATACGCTATTCCGTGTTCTACGATCTTGCCAGTGTCGAATTTAACAAGGGTGATTCGCCTGGAAACGACGGGGTTGATTTCGATCTGTCTTCGTACGGGTTTGGTGCGTTCTGGTCTTGGAAAGAAAACCTCAGCGTGAGCATGAACTACGGCATCATCAATGAAGGAGGTGGACTCGATGACACTATCAACGAGGATGGCGACGACAAGCTCCACCTCGGGCTTGTGTATCGGTTTTGAGGTGCTGCATGAAAACACTTAGACAACTGATGATCGCGGTACTCGCAGCAAGTGCGAGTTTCACTTCTCTTGCAGCGGTCGAAGCTGGAGAAGTTGGAGAAGTTATTTTTTCGCGCGGTGTGTTGACTGGTCAGATCGATGGTGAGCAGCCGAGACTGATCGGAAAGGGCGTGAATCTGCACAACAGGGAAACCCTGAATACCGGCAGTCGTGGTTTCGCGCTGATCAAGCTCGATGACGGTACCAGGATGACCTTGCGCCCCAACACCACCTTCAAAATTGAAGATCTCAATCTCGACTCGGGCAGTGAGAATGTATTGCTGAGTTTATTTCGCGGGGGCCTGCGGGCCATAACCGGTATTATCAGCAAGAGTAGTCCGAACGCGTTCCGCATTAATACTTCGGTTGCGACCATCGGAATCCGGGGTACCGAGTTTGATATGCGTATCTGCGAAAACACCGAGTGCGATGATGAGGAAAAAGCAATCGGTAAGCCGGCTCAACGTGACAGCCGCGTGGTCGGGCGTATTGCGTTGCTCAAGGGCAAGGCGAGCGCGACCGAGGACGGTAAGGATTCACGTAAGCTGAATGTTGGTGACGCCGTTTATGAGCGCGATCAGATTCAAACAGGAATCAAATCATTTACCGTAATCGCATTCAACGACAAGACGCGCATCACCATGTCCCCAAAAAGTGCCTTTCGGATTGAAGAGCATGAATTTAAACCTGATCAACCGGATGAAAACAATTCCTTTCTTAGTTTTTTACAGGGTGGGCTGCGTCTCGTCACCGGTGCCATCGGCAGGCTCAATCAGAAAGCTTTTAGAGTGGCCACACCGACCGCGACTATCGGTATTCGTGGTACCGGATTCGATCTGGTCTGCGAGGGCGCTTGCGTTGGCAGCAGTGCGATGATGGACCCGGCGAGTGACACGTTATTGGGTCATTTACTCAGCTTTTTCCTGCGGCCCGCCTATGCGCTTGCTGATGGCAATGGCATGTATGTCAAGGTCTGGAGCGGCGCGATTGAATTGCAGCTTGGGGATGGCCCGGTTCTGCTCGAAAACGGGCGTACGGCCTATTTGACTAACGCTTTCAGTCAACCGTTGTTTATCCCCGATATTCCGGCGCGGTTGCGTACCCTGGAAGGCGCACCCCGGCCCGACAGGGTCGAGGTTCAGGAAGACCTGTTTACCGAGGTTAACCTGGATAGCATCGAACCCGGGGTTTACACCAATGTACGCAGTGGTGAAGTGACCATAGAAGGTGTTGATGGAAATATTATCAATCTCGGTGCCGGTGAAGCAGGTGTTGCCGGTAAAGAGACAACGGTCCGACTCGCGTTTGTGCCGTCTTTCCAGAAGTTTGATCCGATTCCCGATCCGGCCAAAATTACAGTACAATCAGAAAAACTGATGAACCTGTTTGGCGAAAAAGGTGCGGACAAGGAAGCATTCGAATGTACGGTGCAATAAACATGATCGAACCACAACGAGCCATATAGACAGATGAATCTGGCGCGCAAATTTTTGCTGTTTGGACTGGCTCTGGTCAGTACCGGCGCGCTTGCCAATCCTCAAAACCCGACGATCGTAAACGGCACGGCGACCTTCAGTCAGCCCAGTGCCAATGTCTTGAACGTCACCAACAGCGCCAACGCGATCATCAACTGGCAGAGCTTTAACATCGGCCAGGGCCAGACCACCAATTTTATCCAGCCGAACAGTGCCAGTGCAGTTCTGAACCGTGTCATGAGCAACAGCCCGTCGAGTATCTACGGTAACCTGAACTCCAACGGCACGGTCTTTGTGATCAACCAGTACGGTCTGATGATCGGTGCCGGGGCACAGATCAATACCGCGGGTTTTTACGGCTCGACCCTGAACATCACCAATGAAGACTTCTTAAATGGTGATCTCAAGTTCGAAGGCGGTGGCTTCGGCGGAATCCAGAACCTCGGTTATATTCACGCGGGCCCTGGCGGTAATGTCGTTCTGATTGCACCCGATATCGAAAACGGTGGTGTGATCGAAGTCGAAGACGGCAATGTAATCCTGGCGGCGGGTGAATCGATCCGCTTGACCAGCCTCAACGATACCTCGATCGAGTTCGATGTACAGTCAGACGGCAGCGAGATCATCAACCTCGGCAGCATCATTGCCAGTAACGGTGCTGTCAGACTCTTCGCTGACAGTCTCACCCACAGTGGTTCGATCAATGCCAATAGCATCGTGCAAAACGCCGATGGCAGCATCAGTCTGGTGGCAACCAATAATATCGAGATCACCGAAACCGCGACGCTCAATGCCGACGGTGCAAGCGGCGGCAATATACTGATACAAAGCCTTCAAGGTACCACGCTGGTTTCCGGTGATGTTTCAGCTCAGGGCAGTATGAGCCGGGGCGGTGTTATTCATATACTCGGCGAGCAGGTTGGTATTGTTGATAGTGCTACGGTTAACGCATCGGGCAGCACGGGTGGCGGCGAAGTTTTGATTGGAGGCGATTACAAAGGTGAAAACGTTGCGGTGCAAAATGCGACGGCGACCTATATCGGTCCTGATGCCGCCATCCACGCCGATGCCACCGATAATGGCGATGGCGGACGGGTCATAGTCTGGTCGAATGAAGCCACGCGCAGTTACGGCGCAATTACCGC
>QIJI01000511.1 GCA_003231795.1 Gammaproteobacteria bacterium | reverse complement strand
GGCAGCAAAGAAGGGGTCGATTTCGTCATACAGCTCGCCGTGGTAATACATCAGCGCGATTTTAATCAGAAATGCCGATCGTTCCGGCTGAACACTGCTTTGTGCCAGTCGATCATACAATATCGCGGCTTCCAGCCATTGCTCATCCATTTCGAGTTCGAAGGCACGGATGATGTCTTCCTCGGTCGGGGTCAGCACCTCGGCCGACTGCTTCAATTCAATCGGCAACAGGGTCGATTCCCCGGCAGCCTGTTCGCTCGTATCGCCCCCCGTTTGCTGGGTCGTCTGACAGGCAGAGAGCATCAGTGCTATCGAGACAGTGAGCCAAATTGAACGATTATATTTCATCGGTTTTGGAGTGATTTAAGGCGAGGTCTGGCGAATTTGCAACAGTCTGATAGTGTACACTCTTTTGCATGAGCGGCGTACTCTATATTGTTGCAACCCCGATCGGTAATCTCGATGACATCAGTCTGCGAGCAATATCGACGCTGAAAAATGTCGATCTTATCGCGGCCGAAGATACTCGCCACAGCAGGCAGTTACTGAAGTATTTGAACATCGATTCGCGCCTGCTGTCCTACCATCAGCACAATGAATCTTCGCGCGCCGATGAGTTGCTGCATAAGTTGAACGCAGGCGATGATATTGCGCTGATCTCGGACGCCGGGACACCGCTAATTTCAGACCCCGGTTATAAACTGGTACGTCGTGCCGTGGATGCTGCCATTCAGGTGGTGCCAATTCCGGGGGCCAATAGCGCAATTGCCGCCATCAGTGCCGCCGGTTTGCCCACCGACCGTTTTTATTTTTGTGGTTTTCTTGCCTCGCGTAGTAAAGAACGCCTGTCGCAACTGAAAACCTTGCAGGGGTTTCCTGCCACCCTGGTGCTATTTGAATCCAGCCATCGGATCGACGCGTTGCTAAGCCAACTGGATCAATTGTTCGGTGACAAAAACTGTGTCGTAGCAAAAGAATTGACCAAAATGCATGAACGATTTTTACGTGGCAGGGCGTGTGAAATTTTACAGCAACTGAAGCAGGAACCGGTGTTACGGAAAGGCGAATTCGTAGTACTGGTCGATAACGCTGCGGCACCCGAACCCAGAGATATCAAAAACGATGAGCGCGAGCTGTTAAAACTCTTATTGAGCGAAGTGTCGGTTAAGGCCGCGGTAAAAATTGCGGTGCAAATAACGGGCAAGAAGAAAAACGATCTGTATCAGATGGCATTACAACTACAGGATGCAGTTCAATCGTAACCGCTGGTCGCGGCTGCTAGCCACCTTTGATCGGCGGTAACAATACGACCTGATCATCACTTGCAATATTGAGTTCTGCATATTGCTCCGGCGTGATCCGGGTATCGTTATGCATTACCAGAAAAGGCTTGCCGTCGGGGATCGGGATTTTTGCGAGCAGGGTCTGCAGGCTGACGCCTTCGTCGACCTCGATATCGCAGTTGTTGTAACCGCTGCCGGCGGGCAGATATTGTCGCAGCCCGCCAAACAGCGTAATTGAGATTTTCATTAACCCGGACTAGTTCAAACCCAGTCGAGTCAATGTTTCACTGGTCGGAACACCGTCGGCATCCCAGCCGCAGAGCTCGTAATACTCGGGTAACATTTCATCGAGGCGACAAACCAGTCCTTTACCGGTGCCGACATCGGCGGGTTCCTCAAGAATTCGTTTGGGTAGGGTGTCGTCTTTTTTACCGAGGCCTGCTTTTAGATTAAACAATTTCTCCAGTACCCAGATACGTTCGCCTGTCAGTTTTAAGCGCTCGTCGGTCCAGTCACTGTCGCAGGCAGCATCGACCAGTGTGCGGTAATCTTCGAGGCCCCAGCCGCATCCGCCCGGAAACAGGCACAGGCCACTTGAATCGAGGAAGGCCACGTCGTGTTGCGAGTCACGTACATTTTCTGCTTTGCCGGCAATTTCGGTCGTTTCAAAATCATGTTCATAGGGATCGGCCCGTAAATGGCAGGCGCCGCGGTTGCTGGTGGCATAGGCAAGCCCCATGCCCTGCATTGACCGTCCATCGTAAGCGGCAAATTCCTGGCCTTTTACCGTCATCGACAAATCCGGATGACCATATTTTTCGCAAAGACGTTTCGAACCCATTGCGATGTCGACGCCGAAACCTTCGCCTTTACCGGTAAGCTCCGCTATCTGACATAGTGCTTCCGCCGAGCCGAACTCGAGCTTGATACCGCCAGTGACTTTGTCGTCAATTACGCCAATATCATATAACTCCATCGCAGCCGCAATCGTCCCGCCCAACGAAATTGGATCCATGCCATATTCGTTACAGATAAATCCTGCAAATGTCGCGGCATCGATATCATCAACGCCACAGGCCGATCCCAGGGCATAGGCTGTTTCGTATTCGAGGCCGCCTGAAGCGCCGTGATACTCGGGTCGATCCTTGACCGAGAAATGGGTCGGGTCAATTTTACATATGCGGCCACAGCCGATGGTGCATCCAAAACAGGCGCCATTGGTAACAAAGTTGGTATGCCCATTTTCGTTGGGTGTATGCATGGCTTCGGGATTTAACTTGTTGGCTCCCTCGAAACGCACGCTACGATTATTATTGGTGGGTAGACTTCCAAAACCGTTGGTCACGTCGATCATTGCCAGCGTACCTTCACGGGACATGCCTTCGCGGTCATCCATGCGCGCATTGACTTCATTGACAATCTTGTAAAAAGCCTTCGGATCGCTGCTACGAACACCTATGGAGCCACGTACTGCGATAGTTTTGATTTTCTTGGCACCCATAACAGCGCCAACACCTGAACGTCCGGCTGCGCGATGTTTATCATTGACGATACAGGCATAGCGGCAAAGCGTTTCACCAGCCTGTCCTATGCCGGCAAATTTCATTAGCGGATCACGGTATTTTGCGGCCAGCAAGTCCTCGGTTTCCCAAACTGTTTTTCCCCAGATTTCACTGGCGTCACAGATTTCGACTTTCTCGTCTTCGATATGCAGATATACCGGCTTTTCAGATTCGCCCTCGATGATCAGCATGTCGTAGCCGGCCATTTTCAATTCACCACCAAATTTGCCACCCGAGTTGGAGCACGCGATAGCACCGGTTAGTGCGCCTTTGGTAACAACGGTGTAACGGCCACCGGTAGACGCCATGGTGCCGGTCAGCGGACCGGTTGCAAAAATAATCTTGTTCTCGGCGGACAGCGCGTCTGCGGCTGGATCCATTTCTTCGAACAGGTATTTGCTGCCGAGCCCTCGCGAACCGAGATAGGACTCAGCCCACTCCATATTCAAAGGTTCGATAGCGCACACACCAGTTGTCAGATTGACGCGAAGAATTTGTTTTTGCCATGCCATCAGGACGCCTCCGGGAATTTATTGTTTTCCAGCCCGGATTGTATATGCTGCCGCTCTGTTTTAATACATCTTCGCGGTTTCAAAATTACCGCGCGTGAGGAAGGTAATGATCAGGGTAATTATCGAGCGGGAAATTGCCGAAGGGCTCGAACCGTTTTACGAATCCGCTATCGCCAATCTGCTGCATGTCATGGCAGGTTCGCCCGGTTACCTGTCGGGAGAGTCGTCTGTCGAAATTCATCGGCCCAATCGTTATGTTGTCATTACACGCTGGACCGACGAAAACGCCTGGAATCGATGGTTCCAGTCGAGTGAGCGGCAGGAGCTGGCGGATACGATTCGCCCTTTTTTGCAAAATGCTGAAAAACTCACCTTGCTGAAACAACTGTTCCTGCACCGGGATCGAGCAGCTTCCTGATCTAACCCGGAAAATTCATAAATTATGCACGATCTCGCTTGCTCATTGATTCCACAAGGAATATTTCCTCAGTCGCCCGGAATCATCGATACGAGACTTCTTCGGGAATTTCCTTGTGAAATCAATGTTCGGCGCGATCTTCGCGCAAATTTATGAAATTTCCGGGCTAAAAATATTACCTGCTAAACCATAAAAAGTATAAAAATCAGTCGACGACAAAACTCTGTATCAGTTAAAATTACTTCCAAGTCAGCCGGATAATCGCTGGTCGGGACCTGTTACAGGTCAGCGACTGGAGGAAAGTCCGGGCTCCATAGGGCAGAGTGCCAGATAACGTCTGGGGAGCGTGAGCTCACGGCCAGTGCAGCAGAAAGCAAACCGCCAGCCTCGGCTGGTAAGGGTGAAAGGGTGCGGTAAGAGCGCACCGCGCTTCTGGTAACAGAAGTGGCAGGGTAAACCCCACTCGGAGCAAGACCAAATAGGAAAACTATGGCGCGGCCCGCGTCGTTTTCGGGTTGGTTGCTTGAGACTGAAAGGTGACTTTCAGTCCAGATGAATGATTATCCACGACAGAACCCGGCTTACAGGCTGACTTACCT
>QIJI01000464.1 GCA_003231795.1 Gammaproteobacteria bacterium | reverse complement strand
TCCTCACCGCTACGGTAGTTTTGAATCAGCAGCGGACCTTTGAACAGGGCGCACCACCGGTCCATGATGTCGTCTTCGCAGAGGTCTTCTAATTGTTCGGGGCAAACCTTGAGCACCAGGTGGTAGTGGTTGCTCATTGCGGAATAGGCGCAAACATCGATGGCGAATACCGATGACAGCAGACGAATACGATCCACCACCCATTGGCGTCGATGTTCGTAACTTTGGCCAGAATAATGATCAACCCCGCACAGGAAAGCGCGACGTACGCAACGCGAGGTGATGTGGTAATACGGGGTGTCCGCAAGCGAAATCAACGCCTTCCTGGGTCGAGTCATCAGTTAAGTCCTTTTATCTGAGATTCCGAAATCCTACGCCCTGACCTCGGTGGCTGTCAATGGTAAAGTGTGTGTCCAATTACCTGGCCACCATTACCTCGTTAATTACCTCGTTACCGTTGTTCGTAATCGAAGGGCCGATTCCTAAAGCTGTTTGAACTGGCGCAATTATAGCCGCCCATCACTTTAATCATACCGTCTGGAGTTTTCCGACAAATCTTCGCGATTTATACATATAAATATGGTCCCGAATAAATCTTGTGAACCATGTCTGAATACACCTTGTATCTGGGAACCGCGATAATGCTGGCCGTATCAATTCTGGCTACCAATATGTCATTTGCAGAACCCTCGGATGTAGAGGCCGCATACGCGACCGATTTGGCTTATCAGGCTTCAACCTTGACCCCCCGCAAGAAATAATCATCAGCATATTTAATCGCTGCCGCCTTCTTTGAGATAGATGGGGATCAGCAATTCTTCTGGCCAGTCGGGCATTTTCGGATTAAGCAAAATATGGCAAGCTTCATTGGAGTTGTATTGCCTGAAGATCAGCGCACGCCGTTTCGGTTTGGCGATTGCATTGAATGAATCTGGCGTATTTCTTGCTCCTGCCATTCCGACAATACATTTCCATATCGGAATAGGCCAATCCAAGTTTCCGTTTTACTGCACGGGTCGTAGTTATTGCTCGACTATTTGCTGACAGATAGATTAACGTTGTGCCGACATTATTGAATATCGGAGTGGACAACTTGGCTGAATCGAAACCCTTGCAGATTTTACTGAACACTCTGCCGCAGCAGGGGTGCGTGGAATGGATCGGAATCAGGCCTTCGCGTAACGAAGCAATGATAGAACTTGAGTCAGTGCAAATTCATCTGGATAAAGGGCTCGAAGGCGATCGCTTCAGCGGACGCAGCGGTAACCCCCGGCAAGTGACTTTGATTCAACAGGAACACCTTGGCGTAATAGCGGCCTGTCTGCATCGCGAATCGATATCACCCTTGCTACTGCGTCGAAATATCGTGGTCTCCGGTATCAATCTATTGGCCCTGAAGGACAAAACCTTTCGTATCGGAGATGCAGTGCTGGAATTCAGTGGGCTGTGTCATCCCTGTAGCAAAATGGAACGCCATCTGGGTGCGGGTGGATACAACGCGGTGCGCGGCCATGGTGGAATTACTGCCAGGGTCTGTAAAGCTGGTTTGATTTGTGTCAATGATATGGTTGCTTTTATCAGCGAAGACGAGTTGTTCGACCACCAGATCTAACCCGGCTCGTTAAAACCGGTAAAGCGGTACCGTTCCTCCAGATATTGTTGTTATCTGGCATGCACTCACAATATTCCGACAACCCTTAACAGGAGCCGCCACTTTGCTGGCCGAAGGGTTTGGATTCCTGCCTCTCAAAAGCCATTGGATTTGATTGTGGCGTAAATACATTTGAAACCGTTTGGCAGAATATTTTATACTGGCTGCATTCCCCGGTAAGGTCATATATCCGAGCGATCGGAATTGAGGGGTCTTGGCGATGTCCGGGCTCCTCAAGCCTTTACCTTTATGGGAAACCCTAAGGAATTGGAGTGGTTGCTATGAAGTCATTAAAGTTAAAATTCAGTATTCTTCTTCTTGCCGGTCTGTTTTCAACCCTGGTGCTGGCCGACAACTCCCATCGTTATACCTCAAATCCCGGCTACAATTCTTCAGGCTACAGCTCAGGTTACCGTCGACTCAAATTGCATAATCATCGCCAAAAAGCAAATCGACGATATTATCATGCTCGAAACAGCATAAAGTGGCGTGTTCGAGCATTGGAGGCCGAAGATAAGCGGATTAACCAACGCATTGCTGAAATCGAGTTGACGCCGGGACCTCCAGGCGAGCCAGGGATTCAGGGAGTTCAAGGGATTCCCGGGGTCTGGGGCGCCGACGGTACACCTGGCTTGCCGGGTGCGCAGGGAGTAATGGGTGTTCAAGGTATTGCTGGCCCTGCCGGCCCACCCGGTGAAGATGGCCGCGATGGCGCTTCGGGCAATAATATAACGCAGCGGGTAACATCGTATTTCGGATACCAGGCACTGGTTAGTCGCTTTCCACAGGAGGCGATTGCGGTCGCAAGCTGTGAAGCCGGCGATGACAATCAAATGACCGTAAACACCGCACTGGGTAACTTCAATGGAGTTGCATTCCTGGGGCAGGACGGAATCTCATCAATCTCGGTTTACGATATTGCATTTACCACAACAAATGCAATCAGCGCGCAGAATTTACGCTGCACTACGGCCACACTGATGCTGCCAAATGGCGGTAGTAGTGGTTCATTCACTGGTCAGGTTGCAACGGCAGGCCTGATTGCAGTTGAATCGGGGTCTTACGTCTATGGGATCAGGCTGCAGTCATTGGTGAGCAATCTAAATCGGTACTCCGGTTTTCGCATCTGGCAAGACCGGACACTGGACTCGATCATCGAAGAAATATTGATGACCCGGGGAATCACCAATTACGAAATACTTTTGGGGAGTATTTATCCTGAACAGGATTTTCTGATGCAGTACAGGCAGTCAGAGTTATCATTTCTTTCAGGCTTGATGGAAGACGCTGGCATTTCTTATTTTACCAACGCAGCCGGTGTTTTGATCATCACCGACAAATCCAGCGGCTATGCCAGCGTAGCGGGTTCTACAACTTATAATGGCCACTTGAACAGACCCACTGGAAATGGCGTGTATAGCTTGCAGAAATCCAGCCTCATTCCGGGCAATGTTTTTGGCGTCAGCAGTTTTAACTTTCAGAATCCTGGGGTGAATTTATTCGCGCAGGCAATAGCGGGTGGTACGGGTGAACACTACGGGTACGACGAAAGACTGAATGGACCAGGCCAATTACAAACACGCGCAAACCTCGACCGGGCGCGTGCTATTGGCGCTAGTGAATTGCTCAAAGGTACCGGTAATCATCCTGTTTTCCGTGCCGGTAGTATTGCCACCATTACCGACACTAGCGGTGGTAATTTTAGTGGCAATTACTTGCTCACCCGGGTAAGCCACATTGCGCTGGCCGATCAGGAGCGGAATTGCGTCAGCTACCTGAATAATTTTGAAGCCGTAGCGAGGATCGCTGACTATCGACCTCCACTGACTACCGTAAAATCGAAAGTATCAGGACCGACTACCGCGATCGTCACCGGCCCTGCCGGACAGCAAATCCATGTCGACCAGTTTGGTCGAATAAAGGTTAAATTTCACTGGGACCGTTTGGGCCAAAGTGACGCAACCTCAAGCGCCTGGATCAGGGTGAGCATCCCGGCGGGTAAACTTGACGATACCTCGTTATACCTGCCCGAAGTCGGTACCGAAGTGATCGTGGGGTTCCTGGAAGGCGATCCGAATCGCCCGGTTGTTCTGGGTTCATTGTATAACGCTGCTGACATGCCACCGGTTCCGCTTCCATGACATCTTCCACCCATCCACCAGTTCAAAGTGAATGTCGAGTCTGTCGCTGGAGTAGCATCTGGGTAAATTCGATCTATCCGTTTCCACCCTCAGGTAAAGAATCGTTTCATCAACTTTAAAGTTACGGATTGTTTTACTCGGCATTGGTAGGAATTTATTAGATCGCTTTTGGTGATGCGGATACTATTGCTGCAATTTTTCGGAGAACCGATCAATGAGCTACCAGAAAGCATTCGAGAAAGCGGAGTACGAGCGGCGAGTTCTGCTGGTCAAGCAACGTATGGAGTCCGCCGGCTTCGATTTGCTGATCTGCCAGGATCCAGCCAGCATGGGCTGGTTAACCGGCTTTGATGGCTGGTCTTTTTATACGCCCCAGGCGGTACTGGTGCATCAGGAAGAAAGCTCTCCAATCTGGTTCGG
Organism: Gammaproteobacteria bacterium; assembly: GCA_003231795.1. Taxonomy (GTDB): domain Bacteria; phylum Pseudomonadota; class Gammaproteobacteria. Next base: position 171 of record QIJI01000464.1, on the reverse strand, counting down.
GCGCGCACAGGATGCCAAATCCGCCCAAATCACTACCGATATTCCCCAATCCAACATCATCGGTTTTTCCGAACCGCTGGTGCATCATCCTACCCAACACCCGTTTGATGAACTATGCGATCTGGTCAAGGCAAGAGGATGGGGCACAGCGCGTATCGGGGTCGAACTGGA
>QIJI01000235.1 GCA_003231795.1 Gammaproteobacteria bacterium | reverse complement strand
ATGAAGACTCGATCAATTTTCAAATGATCAATGGGTAGATACTTGAGCGAACCCAGCGATGAGTACCCGGTACCAAAATCATCGATCGCGATTTTAATGCCCATTTTTTTGAGACGATTGAATATTGACAAGTTCTCGCCAGTTGACTGGGTAACACTTTCGGTCACTTCGAGTTCCAGGGATGAACCCGGGAAGCCACTTTTCGTTAGTGTTTTTTCCACCATATCGACAAAATCTGGATCTTGAAAATGGCTCGGAGAAATATTGACTGCTAGTTGAAAATAGGGAAGTCCCATTTCCCTCCAGGCCATGGCCTGCAAGCATGCCGTATTCAGAACCCACTCCCCGAGGGGTTTGATAAAACCAATACGCTCGGCAATATCGATAAATTCAAGCGGCGATACCATACCCCGAGTCGGGTGATTCCAGCGCACCAGCGCCTCAAGGCCCATGATTCGGCCAGTCCTGAGTTCGATCTGGGGTTGATAATGAAGTTCGAGTTCGCCGTTATCGATAGTCAGGCGTAATTCTTGTTCAACTTTTAACCGGTCTTCAGCTTTTTTGGTAAATTCGGGTTGGTAAAATACGTAGCGATGTTTGCCAGCTTCTTTGGCCGCATACATGGCACTATCGGCCGCCTTGAGCAATGATTTGGAATTCTCCCCGTCGTCTGGGTAGTAGGCAATACCAATGCTGCAGCGGGGACGGATACTTTGCTTACCCAGCTTAACCGGCTCATTCATCAGTTCTAAACAACGATTGGCAACATGAGCGGCATCGTATTGATCATCTATATTATCGGCCATGATGCAAAATTCATCACCGCTCAGGCGCGCTACAAAATCGGTATCCCGGATCGCTTCCTGCAAGCGTTGGGAAATTACTTTGAGTAGCGTATCGCCTACATCGTGACCGAGGCTGTCGTTTACATCCTTGAATCCATCCAGATCCAGAAACAGCAGCGCAAAGCGTTCGCTACGACGGTGTGCTGCTTTAATAACATCTTCGAGGTGCTTGTGGAAATAAGCGCGACTGGCGAGCCCGGTCAATGCATCAGAGTAGGCCAACTGACGTATCTTTTTTTCCGATGCTCGTTGCCTGGTTATATCTTGTATGGTCCCTAAAATGATATCGCCGGAATCTCGCGGTCGAGCCACTTCTTGATGAACGACCATAGATTTAGATTGTAAAGTGAGCATGCGGTAGTCATCGGAACTGGTCGCGCCATCCCGGCTAACGGACAGGATTTTGTCGCGGATAAAATCCCGGTCTTGCGGATCAACAAAATTGATAAAATCATCCAGACTACCTATCGCTAATGAGTTAGTTAGCGATAGCATTTCTGCAAGCTGGTCTGAAATTTTCACCTTATCGGTACTGGGATCCCACTGCCAATAACCGATACCGGCGATGCGCTGAGCGCTGGCTAACCAACCCTGACTGAGATGTAACTCCTTGAGATCTTGAGCGACGCGCATCTGAAATTGCATTCGAGAATTTAATATCGCGTAATTGATCGGTTTGACGATAAAATCGGTAGCGCCCGACTCGAATGCCCGGTTCACTGAGTCCATATCACCCAGACCGGTCAACATCACTACCGGAATGGTGCGAGTATCGCGTCTTTTTCGTATTTGACGGCAAACTTCGAATCCATCCATGTTGGGCATAATCGCATCCAGTAAAATCAGGTCGGGTAGTGTTTCGTCAAGCATCGACAATGCGTCCTCTCCGCCCGAAGCTTCGGTTACGTTGAACCCTGCACCCCTGAGTGCTTCGCTGGTGGTGAGGCGAAAACCAGTATCATCATCGATGTTTAAAATGGTGGCAGCCGAAGCCACCTGGTTTGACTCCATTTGTATGAGGTTACCGGCATTGCTGCTCCGATCCGTATCCATTTGCTGGCGTAGCTCAAGCAAAACTTTCGGCAGCAGGGCTTCAATTGCCAGCAGTTGCTCAGATATTGTTTCAATGTGATTTTCTCGAGCCGAATCTTCGATCTCGTGGCATAGTTTTGAAAGGCCCATCGCCCCTAAATTAGCGCTCGATGATTTTAAACTGTGACTAATTGACTGGAGTGTTTCAAAATCGTTTTGCGATGCCGCTCGCCGCAGACCGACAACATCTTCGGGCGTTGTCTGCAGAAAGTATCCAATCGACTTACCCATAATATCGCGCCCGGTGGCGGCTGATAATTTTCTTAACTCCATCAAGATTTCAGCTTCGAGTATCGGTTCTTCGAGACTGACTACCATACCCGTATCGGTACTGGTTTCTGTTGTTGATTGCTCCGATGTCAGCCACTGGTTTAACAGTGCTGCTAATTTCTTCTGATTAAATGGCTTACTCAGATAGCCATCCATGCCGGCCTCGGCACATTCATCTTCGATTTCTTTTCTGACATCTGCGGTTAATGCCACGATTGGGGCTCGGGATAATTTCTGATTGCTTTCGTATTCGCGTATCTGTTTGCTCGCGCAAAAGCCGTTCATTTCAGGCATATGACAATCCATTAATATCAGATCGTATTGTTTTCCCTTGGCGGCCGCCACGGCCGCCTTACCGTTTTCTGCAAGGTCCGGGTCGCATCCAAGAGCCATCAGCATGCCGATAGCCACTTCCTGGTTCACTACATTATCCTCGGCCAGTAAAATATTGCCTGTGAATTGACGCTTTTGCCCGGTGGTCGTATTCGTGCTCGCTTTCTTGTCCCCAATTACGTCACACAGGCACTCCAGGAGTTGTTGCTGTCTCACAGGCTTTTGTAAATAACGGGCAATGGATACTTGTTTTGCGATTGTAGAGTGGGTGTCAAAACCTGTTGAACTTAGTAAAACAAGCTGCGGCGAATTTATAGAATGATCTGCGGTTAACTTTTCGGCCAATTCGAGGCCGTCCATATCTGGCATATGCCAGTCGAGTAAAACAATCTGGTAGGGATCGTTCTCAGCCTGTGCCTGACGGATGTGCGCTATCGCTTTAAATCCAGAATCTACATTGTCGTTACGCATGCCCCAGGAAACGACCTGGTTGTGTAATATTTCCCGGTTGATCGCATGGTCGTCGACAATCAATACTCGCAAGTCTTTCAGCACGGCAGGGGATTGTGGCTGGGTGATATCGTCGTCGGCGACGGTGAGCGGGATACTCAGTCGAAAAAGAGCTCCATTACCCGGTTTACTCTCCAATTCGATCTTGCCTTTCATTAAGTCAACTAGTCGACCAGTAATTGCCAGCCCCAACCCGGTGCCTCCGAAACGACGACTGGTTGATCCGTCGATCTGGCTAAATGGATCAAAAATAATTTTTTGCTGCTCGACAGCTATGCCGGGTCCCGTGTCGGAGACTTCAAATACCATTTCAAAACTGTCTACACTGCGATTCTCCACTCTTGCCATGAGTCTGACTTCGCCACGCTCGGTAAACTTGACTGCGTTGCCCAGTAGATTGACGATCACCTGGCGCAATCGTACCGCATCACCTTTTAATTGGTGTGGCAGTTCAGGTGGCAAGATTGCAATGCAATCGAGACCCTTCCGATGTGCCTGCCCGGCAATCATTTCGAGAACGTCTTCGAGTACTTCTCTGAGGTCAAAATCTTCCTCGGTCAGTTCCATTTTCCCGGCTTCTATTTTGGAAAAATCGAGAATGTCGTTAATGATTTCGAGTAGTGATTCAGCCGATCGATGCGCAGTGGTTGCGAGGCGTCGGGCGCGCACGTCAAGGTCTGTGTCCATCAACAACTCGGTCATCCCGAGCACACCATTCATCGGGGTACGAATTTCATGACTCATGGTGGCTAGAAATTCACTTTTTGACTTGCTCGCCAGCTCCGCTGATTCTTTGGCTTCTACCAGGGCCAGCTCACTCTGCTTTCGTTCGGTGACATCCTCTACTATGGTCAAAACCCTTTGCCAGGTATCTTCGTCACCGTCGACGATGCTGGTAATGAAGCGGGTTTCAAACATGGATCCGTTTCGCCGCTGCTCCTGAATTTCTCCGTAATTTATCTTGTCAGCACCTGCGAGGGCGGCAAAATCAGAAGCATAAAGATCGGCCCATTCATCATTCCACCAAGCGATAGAATTTTCTTTCTCCTCGATATACTCCTGTGCCGACTCGGCGCCGTATAGTTTTAGCAATGCGCTATTGACACTGGTAATTTTTATGGTTTTAGCTAAATTTCTAACCAGCAGAGGGTTGTTTGCAAAATATTCCTTCAGATTTTCGATCCCTTTCGATTGCAATTTGTCAACATACTTTTTTATCGTTGACCAGTCCTGTTCCTGAACTCCGAGTGGCAATTGTGAAAACAAAGAGCTATAACGTTGCTCACTTTTTCTGAGTGCATTGGCTGACTCATAGCGATCGGTAATATCCTGCATCGCTCCATAAATATAAGTGACGATACCGTCCTCGTCCTGTATTCCATATTCCAGCTCGGACACATAACGCACTTCGC